>NZ_ASRY01000242.1 GCF_000520815.1 Paenibacillus maysiensis
AGGGGATCTTCTATTTGTAGAAACGGAGCCGCCAGCAAAGGGTGCAGAAATTTTTGTGATGATTTTATAGTGAATTTGAGAAAGGAGTTATACCTATTGAAACGATAAAGCAAGAAGAGCAACGACAAGCTGAACTGCTTAAACAGTATATGGAGAAGCATTTTAAGCCACCAAAAATGAAACAATTGATCGAAACGTTCTCTTTTTCTGAACTTCGCAAGCTAATCGGTGAAATGGACATTGAATTTTTCGCCTTGGCCTATTTCCCTAAATATTTTGATCGAGTATTTGGCAAGTTTCACAAAGAGTTATTTTCAGAGTTAAAGCATATGCTTGCGAATACAGGACTAATTACAGCTTTCGGACTCCCAAGAGAGCATGGAAAGTCGACAATCAGTTCTTTTTTATTTCCGCTGTATGCCACACTTTATGATAAATCTCAGTTCACACTGATCATACCAGCAACAGAACAAATTGCATTGCCCTTCTTGGACATGATCAAAGATGAGCTAGAAACAAATCAGATGCTGATTGAGGATTTTGGGATTCGTAAAGGGAGCCGCTGGAACAACAATGAGATTTGGCTGAAGAGTAAAGGTGGACTGGATTCCTGCATTATGATTCGTGGCATAGATGGCAGCTTGAGAGGTATTCACTATAGGCACCATCGTCCTACACTAGTTCTAATGGATGATTTGCTTAAGGAGGATACTGCTCGATCTGAAGCTAAACGAGAACAGATTAAAAATACATTTACGGATGTCATTCTGCCTATCGGAACAAGGGACACCAATATACTGATCTGTGGAACGATTCTCAACGAAGAAGATATCATGGCTGATCTGCTCAAAGGGAAGATACCAGGTGTGAGAAGTGTCCGTAAAGCAGCCGTGCTTCGGTTTTCAGAACGAGATGATTTATGGTCAGAATGGGAGCGACAATATAATAATCTCCAAGACGAGGATAGGATCAATACTGCCTTGTCTTTTTTTATGGCTCACGAAAAAGAAATGCTAGAGGGTACGAAAATCCTGTGGAGCGAGTATTTGGACTATTATTATT
>NZ_ASRY01000243.1 GCF_000520815.1 Paenibacillus maysiensis
ATACCTGGTCTACACTGGGGATACCTTTTTGGTATCTTACTTGGCTCTGTGATTCTAGGAGAAATTTTTGGATTGATGTGGACACGAAAGCGGCGACAGAAAAAGAAAGGTAAACAGATCGCTGGTACGAAAAAAACTGGTAAGAGTAGATCTGTTAGCACGAATAGTGGGGTGCGTAAGGCAAGAGCAAAAACAACGAGTAAAAAATTGACCGATGCACAGATTCTCCAAGCTGATGTAGATACACTATCAGGAACAGATTTTGAACGATTAATGGAGCTTTATTATATAGATCAAGGTTACTCAGTACA
>NZ_ASRY01000244.1 GCF_000520815.1 Paenibacillus maysiensis
TCTGCCAGCGCAGTCGCTCCATCATACATGCTGGCATTGGCTACAGCCATGCCTGTTAATTCGCAAATATACGACTGAAATTCGAAGATGGCTTGTAGCTCGCCTTGGCTTACTTCCGGCTGATAAGGAGTGTAGGCCGTATAAAATTCCGAGCGCGAAGTGATATGCTGGATGACGGACGGAATATGATGATCGTAAATCCCTGCGCCGAGAAAGCTGGCGTGCGTGTCTGTATTGGCATTTTGCCCGGCCAGTCCTGATAAGTGGCGGGTTAAGGCTCTTTCGTCTAACTGAGAAGACAGGGGCAGCTCCCCCTTATACCGGATCACCTCAGGAATATCGCTGAATAAATCGTCGATGGACGATGCGCCGACCACGCGCAGCATTTCAGCTTGATCCTGCTCGGTCATAGGAAGATAACGATGCTGTTTCATTGGGTCTGGCTCCTTTCAACCAACAAGATCGTAAAAACGTAAAACGATTAACAAATGATTAATAAATGATTGCCAACTGGGCAGCGGTTAGTAACGGATCACGATCGCTATAGTAAGACGAGCGTTTAAATCAGTGTGGACGTTTATAAAAGGGTGCTGCTACCACCTCGGCGCGCAGGCGCTTGCCACGAATCTCGACCTCCAGCGACGTGGATAGGGAACTGAAGCGGCTGTCCACCAGAGCCAAACCCAGATTACGTTTTAAGGTGGGCGATTGGGTTCCAGTTGTGACCTCGCCGATTTGCTGTCCTTCCGCGAACACGGGGTAATGGGCACGCGGGATGCCACGGTCAAGCATTTCCAGCCCGATCAGCTTGCGCGGAATGCCTTGTTCTTTCTGGCGTTGCAGAGCCTCTCTGCCGATAAAATCTCCCTTATTCAGCTTGACGAAGAAGCCTAAACCAGCTTCCAGCGGTGAAATCGTGGCGGACAGCTCCTGTCCGTACAGCGGCA
>NZ_ASRY01000245.1 GCF_000520815.1 Paenibacillus maysiensis
TTCGTGCACGGCGCTTTGGAGGAAAACTAGAATTGCCCCAATATTTGGTACACAACTAATTGGAAGCAGCCTCGTACAACTTAGATGAACATATTAACAACGAGGTGATGACAGCATGACCATCAACAAGGGAGTATCGCTGGCTCTGCTGGCTGTATCGCTGCTCCAAGCGAATCCGTCTTATGCGGAGTCGGTGCCGCTGACTCCAGTGACGGCCGTCTATCTGGACGACCGCCCGCTTCAGCTTGCCGCCCAGCCGCTGCTGCTGAGCGGGACAACGCTCGTCCCCATGCGCCAGTTGTTTGAGGTGCAAGGAGCCGGGCTTTCCTGGAACGGATCCAGCAAAACCGTAACGGCAACCAAAAACGACACGGTGCTGACCTACCGCATCGGAGAACTCACCGCCACCCTAAACGGCAATCCGCTGTCCCTGAATGTTCCCGGACGGATTGTTGAGGGCAACACGATGATTCCACTGCGTTTTGTAAGCGAAGCACTTGGAAGCACAGTGAAGTGGGATGCCCTGACCCGGACGATCCGAATTGTCTCTAGGAACGATTTTTTCACAACAGTCCTTTCCGGGGTCAACCTGCGCAGCGAGCCGGATTCATCGGGAGCTTCCCCTTCCCTGCGGCTTATTTCAGGCGGCGAAAAGGTTCATGTCATCCGCGAGGTCAATGCCCTCTGGCTGGAAGTGCGTACTAAAGACAACCTGACCGGATACATATCGGCAAAACCAAAATACAGCGATTATAACAGCCCATCGCTGGCGGAACGGCAGGGAGATGAACTGATCGCCTACGGGGAGAAATTCCTCGGTACCCCTTATGAATTCGGCGCAGCAACCGGCCAGACATCGACCTTTGATTGTTCTTCTTTTGTGGGGGAAGTGTTCCGGCATACGCTCTCCATCGACCTCCCCCGTGTCTCTTACGATCAGGCTAAAGAAGGCCGGAAGGTCGGGCTGAACGAGCTGCGCAAAGGTGACCTGCTGTTCTTCAGCGCACGCGGGCTGGAGATCGGCCATGTAGCTATCTATGCGGGAAACAACAAATTGCTGCATACGTTCTCCAAAGAACGCGGCGTTCATTTTGACACGCTTGACGACAAATGGCAGAAACGGTTCGTAACGGCCCGCAGGCTTTTTTAGGACGAACCGGGCAGCGAATAACAGTAGGCTTTTTCATGGTCCGTAATGGTCAGGCAGATCCCGCCATGGTGCTCCTGATTGTGCCACCCAGAACACCCATTCATTATCTTCTGATTGCCTTTTGCCGGACGCCTCCCTTGGGGTTTGCGTTCAGGCGGCAAGAGGTCTTCATTCGTTCCCAATTGTTCGACACGTAATTCGTACCATCTTCTCATATGGGAAGGAACAAATCCCTTTAACTGCATAGGACTTGAGCTCAGACACAATTGGGAACATGCATAGGGGATACAGATTTTCACACTGGATAATCCAGGTTGGTCTATATTCTTGATCTAGAAGGAACGATACTAGCTGAAAAAGATTTTGAACCGATATCTATGGAACGAAGTGAATCCAATTGGATTCATTATAAGATGGCGGGGACAACCTTTAAAGGCTACGGTGGCGTACAAAATTTGAATGAGTTGTTAATTGTTTTTAAAAACCGGGTAGAGTCTTTGGAATATAGACAGGTGCAAATTGAGACAAATCGGCTCATCATTCGTGATATTTGCAGATCCGATTGGGAAAGTATACATACGTACACTTCATTGCCTGAAGTCACTAGGCACATAGCATGGGGACCGAATACAGAAGAAGCTACAAAGGCGTATATAGAACAAGTTCTAGCTTCACAGCAGGAACAGCCAAGACAAGATTACGAACTAGCATTTGTCTGAAAAACGATGGAATCCTGATCGGCGGTATTGGTATTCATGTCAAAGATACTAACGCAGAAATGGGTTATGTTTTAAATCCAGATTATCAAGGAAATGTCCACCATAACCTGCTACACCTTCATATCCACCCATGGCTTGAACCTCCTTTATTTGTAATACAACATAATATATGCACAAATACATCGGAGGAAAAGGCATACAGGTGAAGATTACTAAGGCTCTACCGGATACATACCGGTAGAGCCTTTTATACGAAACAAGGATTGGGCGTTACCGGTTCCTCCAGCTAAGTTCCCACAGATCCCTTTTACCGATACTATCTGTTTTCGTATATGTTGAGTTTAATAAAGTTTATATAGGACATTTCGTGAATAAAAAATCCTTTTAGGAACAG
>NZ_ASRY01000246.1 GCF_000520815.1 Paenibacillus maysiensis
CTGAAAAAGAATCTGGTGTATGGGAATGTGGTCAACACCGATTACGAAGGGGAGATTCAAGGTCAGGGTTCCACAGTAAAAATCAATTCTATTGGTGCAGTAACCATTGGCAATTATGATAAGGTGGCAGGAATCGGTAATCCACAGGAACTGGATGCTACACAAAAAACATTGGTGATTGATCAGGCGAAGTATTTCAATTTTCAGGTGGATGATGTCGATGCTGCACAAGCGAATGTGAATCTACTGGATGGTGGAATCGTGGAAGCCTCTTATGGACTCGCCAATGTAGTGGATCAGTATCTTGCTGGATTTTATACGGAGGTCAAAGCTGAGAATACGATGGGTAACGATGCAACGCCTATAATTCCAACCAAAGATACAGCCTATGATTTACTGATTGATTTAGGCGTACTATTGGACGAAAATAATGTGCCGGAAACGGAACGATTTGTGGTGGTTCCTGCATGGTACTATGGCTTGCTACTGAAAGATGCTCGTTTCACGAAAGACCCAAGTATCATCCGCACAGGTTATGTGGGAGATATTGATGGCATGACCGTTTACAAATCCAACAGTGTGCCAAATACCGCAGGAGCTAAGTATAAAATTATTGCGGGTCATAAGAGCGCGATTTCGTTTGCTGGACAAGTGGATTCGGTGGAAGCATTCAGACCAGAGAAGCAATTTTCGGATGCAGTGAAAGGGTTGCAAGTGTTTGGAGCCAAATGCATCAAGCCGGAAGCTCTCGCTGTACTCACAGCCAATAAGTCTTAAGTGAAAGTGAACACATTATAATAGAAGAAACATGTTCAGGGCGTCCGTTTTGGATACCCTTATTTTTAATTTTGGAGGGTGATAAGATGTGGTTTTTGAATCAGGAAACAGGCTGCACATGGGAAGTCAC
>NZ_ASRY01000247.1 GCF_000520815.1 Paenibacillus maysiensis
TGAATTTTACGGATTGCATCTTGCATTCCCATGCCCCTCCTTCTTGTCCCCTATGGGGCTAAACTGTGCGGTTATTTCTGAACCACGTCCGACCTTCATCCGTGTTTAAAAATGCTTCCGCCTTCTTGGTATGGTCTATCCGCCGAACCAGTCCTTTTTCTTTCAACTTAGATACTGAACAAAATCCCCGAAAACCACCGTTTTGGTCATGAACCTCGTATGTTCCAGCTCCAAACTTGAAGCCCGTTGCCCAACAAACTATTTTTAGTTGCATATCCATGTGTTTGTCCTCTCTGCCCTTGGGGGCT
>NZ_ASRY01000248.1 GCF_000520815.1 Paenibacillus maysiensis
ACAACAGCAAGTCGAGCAACGACTCAAAGGAGATGGCTATACACCTCCGGCTGGTTCAACAGGTAGCACATTTACATTGGATTCGATTAAAGGGATGTCCCAAAACGAGATTAATCAGCATTGGGATCAAGTCAAACAAGCATTACAAAACAAATAATAATAAACGAAAAGGACAAGGTGAAAAGATATGACAGTACAGAATTTTATTCCAACAATCTGGAGCGCACGTTTAAATGAAAGCCTGAAAAAGAATTTGGTGTATGGGAGCGTGGTCAACACCGATTATGAAGGTGAGATTCAAGGGCAAGGCTCAACGGTAAAAATTAATTCGATTGGGGCAGTAAGCATTGGCAATTATGATAAGGTGGCAGGAATCGGTAATCCACAGGAACTGGATGCTACACAAAAAACATTGGTGATTGATCAGGCCAAATATTTCAATTTTCAAGTGGATGATGTAGATGCTGCTCAAGCGAATGTAAATCTACTCGATGGTGGAATCGTGGAAGCCTCGTATGGACTGGCCAATGTAGTGGATCAGTATCTTGCTGGATTTTACACAGAGGTCAAAGCTGAGAATACGATGGGCAATGATACAACGCCTGTAATTCCAACGAAAGATACAGCCTATGATATGCTGATTGATCTTGGCGTGCTGCTGGACGAAAACAATGTACCGGAAAGCGAACGGTTTGTGGTGGTTCCTGCATGGTATTATGGCTTGCTGCTGAAAGATGCTCGTTTCACGAAAGACCCAAATATTATTCGCACAGGCTATGTGGGAGATATTGATGGTATGACCGTTTATAAATCCAACAATGTGCCAAATACAGGAGGAGCCAAGTATAAAATCATCGCAGGTCATAAAAGTGCCATTTCGTTTGCGGGACAAGTAGATTCGGTAGAAGCATTCAGACCAGAGAAACAATTTTCAGATGCAGTGAAAGGGTTGCAAGTGTTTGGAGCCAAGTGTATCAAGCCAGAAGCTCTCGCTGTACTTACAGCCAATAAGTCCTAATTGAAAATGTATGATTATGAGAACACATTATAATAGAAGAAACACGTTCGGGGTGTCCGTTTTGGATGCCCTATTTTATTTTTTGGAGGGTGATAAGATGTGGTTTTTGAATCAAGAAACAGGCTGCACATGGGAAGTCACGGATCAGGAGCTGTTGCTGCGTTTACAGGTTAATGATCATTATGAGCAAGTGGATGAGCCTAAACCAGATGAGACTGAGCAAGATTTACCCCAAACGAAAGTTCAAACTGTCAAGAATATGAAGCGTACCGAGAAGGCACAGGTAAAGGAGGAACAGGAG
>NZ_ASRY01000249.1 GCF_000520815.1 Paenibacillus maysiensis
TGGCTGAAAGGGACCATAAAAGCGTAGGCTTTCATAGCCGATCCCATCTGATAATAAGCTCAAGTGTGTTCATGTCTCCTTTCCAGATGTGATGGCTGTTCCACCCCCTAAACGTTAATCCAGTTCCTGTCCGTCATTTTCGATTTGAATATGCCCGCAATATAGACACTGGTGGGTACAGTTTTGGGTTAGAGCGGGCTGACCTTCGATCCTCATGTCGCTTTTCCCGTTCAGCCAAGGCATAGTAAGGACAGGAATACATGGAGCTTTTTTCACTCCATAAATATCGACCATCTCACTGGCTTGTACAGCCGGATTAAGCGGACTGGAGCAATTTCCAAAAGACTTAATGTTCACTCCAGGCACATAATCCCCAATGTTCATCTGTGCTTTATTTTTGACATACACGCCGTGGCTAAAAGGGCGCTTCAAACGGGTAGGCTGTGTACCATAACTACAGCTTAAAATCGCACCTGCCACCACGTAGCTTTTTTTCGCGCCTGTTCCAGGCTGCACATTAGCTTCTTCCATCCGCATTATTCCTCCTTCGTTGCCATTTCCACTTTTTGCACTCGAACACCTGTGAATGGACGGCGTAGCAGACTTTCCGCCACAGCCAGATTGATATAAATATGAGATTCCACCAGGCCAGCGACTCGAAACATAGGCGATACGATTTTCCTGTGTCTGAGTACCAAATGCTTTAAAGTATGGTCGGGGTACCACTTGGTATGTGAGGAAAGACAGTCCAGCACAGGAGGACGCAACACCCAGTACACATCCTGCCTGGCTTGCTGAAAATTGGTGAGTATGGCTGCTTTCCATTCAAGTCCCGGCATATATTTTTCCAACAATGTTTTCATCGGGTCTGAAACCAGCGGCAAAGGGAACTCAAGGAAATCCGGATATACGGTTCGTGGATCTGTATGTACAGCTAAAAATAGGGGAGTGTCCTCCGCCTGAGTTCTGTGATCCGAGAGGATGTCTTCCACCTGCAATGGAGACAGGGAAGCAGGCTCCACCCGATGCTTTATGCGCTCATCCACCATGAGTCGAAAATATCTCATTGTATCCAGTCCCCTTTACTTACCGCGTCTGTTGCCTGTGTAGCCATAAGCCGAGACTGGGATAGAGGGGGCACTTCCACAGCAACCAAGCCAATGGATTCGCTTAGTTGGTCATCCGTAAAGCTTACCCCGTTTACCTTTGCCCCTGTAAAATCAGTTCTTACTAAACAGGCATCCGTAAACGAAACGCCAGTAACATCGGCTCCTACAAAACAGGCATCTGTCAGATCCGCTCCGTTGAATGAAGCTCTTTGCAGCGAGGCATCTTGGAAATCAGCCCCTTGAAGCTGCGCATTTTGAAAACTGGCTCCCGGTAAACTCGCTCTTGTAAAATCCACTCCATCCCATCCTAGAGGCTCCCAATCCAACCAAGCATCTGAACCATAATCGCTATTCCCTAAAACGGAGTCCAGTACAGCCTCCCTCAGGGAACAACCGCTAAAATCTGCTCCGTGAAGCAGGCTGTACGAAAAGTCGGTCTCATCTAGCTGAGCTTCTTGCCACACGGTTCCTACGAGAATGCAGCTATGCAATCGACTATGTTCCATCCCGATCTTCCTAAAAGCCGTATAGCGAAAATCCAAGGAGCTGTAATCTCCACCAGACAGATCGACTTGGGCCAACGCTTGGTAGCTGTAGGCTAATTCTTCTTTTTCTTCCATCCAAGACTTTATTACGTTCGCATCCATTGGTCTGCGATCTTCCCGGTATACGGACACACTGTGATCCATATACTCTCCGACACGAATCTCAAAGACTTCTTCACGATCCAACGCCTGAAACTCTGGTAAACCAACCGCTTGTTTCATAGCCTGACGAATCAAACTAACGACCATAGTATGAAGATGTCCCGCTGCTTCCAACATAATCTGTTCCAATTCAAGTTCGGAAAGGGTTACCTGCTGTTTCAAGGTTTCAGTCAAAAGTTGTTCTCGTAGATGAGTCCAATAGGAAAAAATCCAACTTGCATCATACTCAAACTGAATGGGTTCAGCATCAAGCATCCATAAGGCATCCGTAGCCTCGACAAGATAAACAGGCTTTTGTTCAAGCCATGTGGTACGTAGCATAGAGTAGGTGATATAACCGATATTATCTTTAAAACCATCTAGCTGTTTTTGCCGAATCAACTGACAAAAGGTGTGAAAATGTTCCACCATATGCTGTAGTCGTTGTACTTGAGTTGCTTTACATTTTAGCGCCCATTCTTTACGAATAAGAGACCATGCCTGATGAAGATTCGCTTGCTGCTGATCTATCGCATCTGTCTGCTTTTCCACTTGTATTCATCCACCACCTTAATTTGACTTCACTTCGCTGCCTTTCATGTCCGCTGAACCGCTTAATTGAATATGACTGCCGTTACAATCCATACGGAGCTGACTACCTGCGGACAGGCTCATCGTTTTACTCGCAGACAGACTGAGATTGCCCCCTGCCGAAATATTCACTTGCTTATTACTCGTGATATGAATGCCTTCTTTATCGTCCAGTTTGATATAAATAGCGCCGTCCTTGCCTGTAACGACCAATTCATCCGGCCCCAGTCGTATTTCCTTGCCATGCGGGGTACGCCATATTTTCATTTGCGGATTGGAAAAATGGTTATGCGTGCTCTTGCGATCTGCCCGTCTCACCGCACCACCCGCCACGCCGTCTTCTTCACGACTGCCGGGGAAATAGAGGGAAACCGAATCGCCTTTTTCCGGCATCACATACCAGCCTGTATGCCCCCCAGCACTATACACGGTGGAGTAGTTGAACCAATGCGCCTTATTCACGTCCTGTGTTTCATCACAATCCAGATGGATGCGTACCTGATCCTGGCGAACGTCCAGCACGATACCACTTAACGAAGCGCCTGCCAGCTTTTCCTGGTAATAGCTTCTTTGCCGCAATCCCTTGTACGAAGCAAGCACATATTGATGCCGCAGTTGTCCCTGACTCATGTCGGTATAGGCCTCGATCACATAGAGGCTGTGTCCCTGAAAGGTTAATTGAGCGCCCAAATCCAGTACCTCATCCGTGTCCACCTCGTAAAAAATAAAATCATTTTCGTTCAGCTTCGTCTGCTCATTTTCCTGAAAATAACGAAACGGCAGCAGTTGCTTGCGTACCGTGTAACGAGTATGATCCAGTACAGCCTGTGCAGGACTATCCTCAATCCCAAAATAAAATTTGGGACTGTCAAAACGGGCTACAGGCATTAAGCTCGTATGATACCTGGAGGCCATGCGTCTTAAAAACGCCCAGTCTGTTTCCTGATACTGGATAGCAATCCGCCCGATGGCTTCTCCGCCAGTAGCTCCATCGATGACATCCAGCCCTTCATAATCCTTTCCGATCTGCTCCAGCATCTGAGGAATTGTCATTTTCGTATATTGAAAAGAACGGGTACGTTGCTTAATGTCCATCCGGTAAGTATGGGAGATAGCTTCGACCTCCAGATAGTAAACCCCGCGCACGATTTTTACCTCGACTGAGAGGGCAATTCCACTGAATAGTGGCTTGTTTGCGCCAGATTCATCCCGTTGGCTTACCTCAATGACGGTGTTTTTTTCTGTCGTTGCCACATAGCTGTCCTGCATGTCCTCAGGAATCACACCTGTAAAATACAACCGTGTATGCTCGTTAATTTTTTTCGTTAAGGTAAGCTGCTGGAGATCAACCAGCTCATAAGGGTGAATTTGAATATTGTCATAGCCGAGAATCATAGCAAAGTCATTCCTTTCTCAAACACAGGATAGGAGGGAGGCGAAAGAACAATGAGCGATTGAGTCAGATGTTCTGCTACAGGCATCCACGCCTCCATATTGGATTCCAGACAATTGAAGGTGCCGACCATGACATGCCCCTTATGGATGAACAGCAGCATTTCATTATATAAATTAGCGTCTATACCTGCTGCTACGAAACGGATCTTCCCGATGGATAACCCGGAACGATTCATGGTGAATTCGGTGCCTTTCCAGTTACGAATCGGCTGTACAGACCGTAAAACGTCCGCCATTTGCTCCATAAACTCCGGGAGTTCGTTCACTTCGAGCGACGTTTCTGTAGGATTAAAGGTCATATTGACCGTCCCCTCCAATGAGGCATAAATCACCTCAGGACGGTGCTCCGAAGGATATTTGAAAGTAGCTTGCTCCGTTGGCATAAGACTAAAAGATTTGGGAATATTGAACCCAATTTGCCCATCCCAAATCGTTCTTGGTACCAACGTGAGATGATCATTTTCAATATGAAGTAGCTTTGTTTCTTCAGACATGGAGCTCATCTGTTCCAATTCCTGAGATTGAACTGGAATGGATTTCACATTATCGTTATTAGCCGTTGCATGATCCATAACTTTAGCATTGAGGCTAAGAATGTGCTCGTCAAGATAGTTCATAGAAAGCCCCTTTTCATGAAGTACGTGAGAATGTATTTTAATAATTTTAGATAGGAGGAGATATTTAATCATCAGCCCAGCATATGTATTTATCGGTTGAAAGAGAGATTTATTTTACAGAATGACCCATTGGTTGGGGGATTTACTATGTGTATTTTTGGAAGCAGGTGATATGGGAGGGAAATGTAGAGTAGAAAAAAGCATAAATAGGTGATAAGAAGGAGTATATCCTTTCCATCCTCTCGACACATGTGGAGTGTACAGTGTTACTAAAATGGAAGGGGCAGGATTAGTTCCTACGCCCCTTGTTGTTCCAACGTCCTTACGGATTGAGGACGGGAAATGTTGTAATGTATGGCTTTGATTGAACCGTCTTCATTGACTTCGATTTTTTGTATAAGTCTTTGAAGTACCAGCTTCAAGACTTGTTCATCGTCAATATCAAGTTCGGTGAAGCGGGATATTTGCTTTCTAAAGGCACGGAGTTGTTCTTCCGTGTCTTTTTTTGTTTCAAGTAGGCTTTCAATCTCTGCCTTTCTTTGGGAAAGCCTACCTTGTTCCGCTTGGATATGTTCATTCTGTGCTTTGAACTGTACTATACCGATAACCTTTTCTGAGTAGAGTTCCAAAAGGTTTTGAAATTCATTGTTAAGCTTCTTCAGGCTTTTTGTGACGCTGGCAAGTTCTTTTAAGTGTTTGGCATGCTGTTCATTAGCCTTTGTGTTTGCCGCCCCATAGAGCCTTTCTAGCTTGATGTTGTCAGTGATCAGTTCCTTGAGGTCGTCTTTAACCACTTGCAGTAAATTGTCGTATCCAATGATATGAGAGGAACAGTAAGACGTTGAGTGCTTCACATAGCCAACGCATACATAAGCCCCGCCGCTCTTTTTTCTTCTGTCTTTACGGAAGGTCATACCCTTACCGCAATCAGCACATACGGCAATGTGAGCAAATAAACTTTCACTACCGTTACTATTGTTCCTGCCTTTTTTCTTCATCTTCTCCAATACGGCTAAGTGCTCGTCCATTGTGATAATGGCAGGGTGTGCATTTTCATGGACTATTTGCTCGCTAGGGTCTACACGCCTACGCTTCTTGGAGATAAAGTCTCTTGTCTCTTCACGATGATGTACAAGAGTGCCTGTGTAGACAACGTTTTTGAGAATCACGCTTACAGAACTTTGATTCCATAATGTTCCTTGGTTGCCGCCGCCTGATACAGTTCTAGGGGTTGCAATACCTTTGCCTATGAAGTAATTGCTGATTTTGTACATGCCCCAATCCTGATACAGATAGAGGTCGAACATTTCTCGAACAATAGGGGCGTAGTCCTCGTCAAGTACTAGCTTCTTGCCATCACGTTTGTAGCCAAATGCAGGTAGTGAAGCCTTGTGACCCCTTCTTTTGCACTCACCCGCAAACCAAACTTTATACGCTCGGATAACTTTGCGCTCTCTTCTTCAGCTAGTACCGCCTTCAAGTTGAACATGAGTTTGCTAGTGCTTGTTGCAGTGTCGTAATTGTCTTCAGGCAAAATTAGACGTATGTCCATTGACTCAATTGCATGGGCGGTCTGTAAATTCTCTACAGTGTTTCTGCCTAGCCTAGATACTGATTTTGCAATCACAATGTCAAACTTTTTCTTCTTTGAATCTTCTAGCAGTTGCTGAACTGCTTCCCGCTTGTCTCTAGTCGCCCCGCTGACACCATCATCAATATATTGATTTGAGATAGTCCAACCATTTTGGGCGGCTAGACTTGTAGCATATGAAACTTGGTTCTCAAGGCTGTTCTTTTGAGCATCTTTCTTTGTGCTCACACGGGCATATATTGCAACTCTCATTTGAATACCATCCCTTCTGTTTCCGTTTCAGAAGGAATAGCATCTGCTCTAGTCCCATCGTATGGAAATACGAGTATTTTGTCAATTTGACCACTTATTACTGATAGTAGAATGTCCTCAAGGTTGGATGTACCTGTAAATTCCCTTTGAATGTTCATCTTCATCATCTCCTTGCTATCAGTGGTCGCTCCATGTAGGGAGAAAGGTGCAAGTAATTATTTTTGATCTATTGCTTGATTGACAAGCTCTATTAGAAATATAATTAAACCAGTCTTTCAAATGGGGTGAAATGGATGTCTTTCCGTATCGTTCGAGGTATTTAGTTTTCGGGCTGGAAAAAACGCGTACCAGCCATCAAGGGGGTAGTCTGCCCTTTTGGTCTCATGAAGCTAAAACATTGAATGATATCGGTCAACATTTTATCCTCATTGGAAGGTGGAATAAAAATGAATCCATTGGAATACAAAGAGTTTTATGATAAAGTCGGCAAAATCAACGGTTGGGATTTCAGCAATGTGAAATGCGTTTCTGAAGGAACAAGATGGGATTTGTATCGTGAAGTAACGAAGGTCTGCAAGAAATCAGATATATTGCTTGACATTGGTACTGGTGGCGGAGAAGCTATCTTATCAATAGCTGAATCTGCACTACTTCTAGTCGGGATTGACCAATCCACTGGAATGATTGAAACCGCAACTAGGAATTCTGCTAAATCAGGCATACCTAATGTACGCTTTCTAAAGATGGAAGCTGAAAACTTGAGTTTTCCTGACGACTTTTTTAATGTAGTCTCTTGTAGACATTCAGAATTCTTTGCTAAAGAAGTTGCAAAAGTTTTAATTAAGGGCGGTACATTCCTCACTCAGCAAGTAAGCGAAAACGACAAATCAAATATTAAAGAAGCGTTTGGAAGAGGACAGGCATTTGGTACAAAGGCAGGTACATTAAAGCATCAATATATTACTGAATTAAGCGAAGCGGGCTTTAGTGACATTCAGGCATTTGAATTTAATGTTATTGAATATTACCAAACGGCTGAAGACCTGATTTTTCTACTAAAGCACACTCCAATTATTCCCGACTTTGGACGGACTGAGGTTGATTTCCAAATACTCCAACAGTTTATTAAGGAAAATCAAAATCAGAAGGGTATTAGGACAAATTCGGAACGCTTTATAATAGTTGCTAAGTACTAGAGATTGAATGCAAAAAGGATACTCGTTAATTGGGTATCCTTTTTGTTTATAACGCTTTATAAAATGGCGAGTTTTGAAGTGCAGGAGCGAATATTTCGTGAAGTTGCCCTTGCAAGTCTTCTTTATAGAGTTCAAATACATCAGCGGGATGAGGGTCTAAACTTGAAGAAGCCTGTATTTGTAGGTCTCGCAACCGTTCTTTCACCTTCCGCCCCAACTCGTTCCATAACTCAGGTTGTTGTTGCAGACCTATAAGCATTGCCCTGTCAGCCGCCTTCATATCAGGCGGGAAGGAAGCGGGGAGGGTAAATGTCATGCCTTCATATGGATTGGTAAAATAATCATCCTCATTCTTAAACCTTGACCGTTGTATTTCAACCCGCCACCAATGAGGATGATTTTGGGGTAAGTTTTGGCGTTCTTTATATCCCTTGTCATAGAAATTTATGCGTTTGTCCCCGTTGCCACTTCCGATAACGATAGATTCTAGCTTGCCTGAAGGGGCATAATAGACAGACCTTTTCATGGAGCGGGGAGTGCTGATTGAAAGACTGGACAAGTCATAGCCGTGATAGTCAATCGCAAAATCAATTCCTGTCATGCGGGGATGCTTCGTAAAGGCAATGATTTTCTGCATTTCTTCAAGGGTATCCCGCCCGTGTAATGTGTTTGGATTAAAGTCTACCCTAACATTTTCCTTCCTCTTTTCCCTGCTATTTATCTGAATGAAACTTCCATCCACGCACTTGATATTCATATCGTAGTCGCCCTGTCGGGTGCTCCTGTAAACTACATCAACATAGGGATTCAATTCTAGCGACTTGAAAAAGTAAGACAGGTCGGAAATGTAAGCCAATGCAGAAACACGGTCTATTGAGCATGTTACGTCTTTCAATCTTTTTCACCTCCCCTTGTCCGAAAAGTACATTATTTACGGATGTTATAGTGCCGTTTTAGTCTGCCGTTAGAAAAATAGTATCAACGTCAAGTTCCTTTGCCTGTAAAAAACGCTTCAACTCACTCTCACGAATCCATACAGGCTTGTAAGATACTCCACGAACACTACTAGGGGTCGCTTCATAACATAGACCTTCATTCTGACACCAAGACCAAATGCGTTGCACGGTGTAAACTCTCGTAGGACTTGCCTTGGTTAGTAAATTAGAAATTTCGTTCAATGTGTACATTCGCATGATTAGCACCGCCCTGTAACATAATCGTGTAAACTCTGAGCGTTGATAACATATGCCCCGCCCTCAAAATCTGCCTTGAGTTTCCCTGTCTGTATCAGCTTGTGTACCGCCGCTTCAGTTTTCAATCCTAGCTTGGTCATTGTCCCACCAATGGTAAAGTTGCCTGAACGTGCTACAACGGGCGCAGGGGCTTCCTGAAGGGCTATCCCGCTTCGACTAGCGTATTTCTCAAGACTACTCACTATTATTCGTGTCTTACCGCCTTCAGGTTTGCCTTGTTCCAAGTACCCGTATTGGCTGAGTCGTAGAACCTCCTGTTCGGACGTGCCTAGCATTGTTGCGGCTTTAGTGAGTGAGACCATCTTATTGTTGATAATCATTGTCGCTACCTCCTGACGTATCGTTAAAAATGAACTTCTCTAATCCCGATTGTGGGATTCTGATGACCCGCCCAACCTTCATAGATAGAATAGTGTTGTTCGAGACAAGCCTATGAATCGTTCGATAGGAAACCCGTAGCAGGTCTTTAGCTTCCTGCATTGTCAGCATCTGTTCCAATGCTTCCAACTCCTTTCAAATATTGTCATCTACAATATAGGTAATTGGGGCAGCTACGGAACACACAGAGCGTAGACAGGGATAGAGACGTGTAATAAGTCTTTAATAGGAATCGAAATATTCCGTTCTCATGAAGAAAAGCGGGGCATAAGCAAGCTAAGGTAATTAAGGGCTGTAATGATGGTATCTAGGAAAATTTAGTCATTGGCTAAGTGAGAGATTTAAGAATAGGGGTACGTTCTAAAGCATTTTATTTTGATAGGAAGACAGGTATATTAGCTTTCTTCATGTTAATAATAGAAGCACACGCTCATTGTTTTCGCCCCGCCGATATGGTTGGGGCTTTCTTTGTGCGTACAGAAGATATTTGCCAAAATTTCAGACGGGTATGACAAGCCTTAACATCGGCTCAGATGTAACTGCCTTTTCGCTAGGCAATGGGTAGGGGGTATAATAAAAGAGCGACTGTTATCAGCCGCCCCTTCAGTTGAGCAAATGCTATTCCTGTAATTTGTTTTCAGTATCAACTCAACACACGTGGAGTGCGTGGTAGTAATATATCGAGATGAGAAGCATTGAGGTAGAAGGGATTAAGAGTAACTTGAATATGTTCCCGCATTCAAAAAATGCTTTAGAGTTGAGTGCGGGAACATATTTTATTTACATACACAAGGCATGTGGAACCGAATGTGCTGTCAGTGTAGAAGATTCCTAGAGTTGAATGGCGGAAATAGTAAAGAGAGGTGGCAAACCCCTCTTTTTATTGTTAGGTGTTATTGAACTGTTGGTATATCTATTACCCCTAGCTTTCTTCCTAAAACAAGAAGCTCATCATAGGGATCGCCTTCTAATCCAAAAACTTGAGCAAAGGCAGGCTCAGTTTTAACTCCTTCTTCTTTTAAACGAATAATCTCATTTCTTATGCGAGAATAACTTGTTAATAGGTGATGCTCAACCATCATGTGGAGGTAGGCATTTTGTTGTTCAACTGCCCTAGGTTGACCAAATAATTCAAGTTCAAAACCACCAAATTCAAAATTCGCTTTTATAGTTGGTGTATTTCGTATCCTCTTTTCTTTTAAAACAAATTTATCATGCTTACAGTATAGAGAGTGAATCTGGTGCTTAAAAGCTTCAAATTCGTGAACCTCCATTATAATATCTAAGTCGGAACCCTCCACATCAATTGAAATTGGTATGGTTCCACATAAAACAGGATGATATTGAGCCAAATCATTTAAGATTCCTAAACCGTTAATGACATTAAACGCCCGACGCTGAATTTCGTTACCAGATTTTAAATATGTGATGGTTTTAAATATAAGATGACCCCCTGAACAGTTTAGTTTCCCCTTCAAATATATCACCGTTAATGTTTATTTACATAAATTGAATATTCAAAAAGTATTAGGCGATCAAAAATTCATAAACTCAGTGAAACTTTAGATTCAGAAGAGTTAGGCCCTCGGAACTGGTCGGAGGCTTTTTTTGGTTCCATATATCCCCATGAATATGCTATAGTGTAAGAAATAAAGAAGAATTATGCAATATTTAGTAGGGTAATGGTTTGTGTTGTTTCGTTAGTCGTGGGTATATAGTCCTTTTGTATGAGTTGAGATATTCCATTGAGGTGAAAGTGAATGGCAAGAACATATTATGCAGAAGGCAGACAAGTTGCTTATGTATTGAGAGGGCTATTTATTATAGTCGGACTTACTATTTATTTTAAAATACCTGGTCTACACTGGGGATACCTTTTTGGTATC
>NZ_ASRY01000250.1 GCF_000520815.1 Paenibacillus maysiensis
CAGACATCTAACATTCACTTTAGCGAAGAAGCAAAAATATACAACATTGGGAGGCAACAGCATGCTGTATGCAGGTTTTTGGAAACGGGTTTTGGCGAGTATCATCGATAATCTGATTATGTGGTTCGTATTTATGATAATTGGTCTGATATTGCTAGTGGTGAGATTAATGGGGGATTGGGAGCCTTCCCCTGCGGAAACATCCCTGATCACAGACGGATCGTCCCCTATTTTTACAATGAAGATGGTCGGACAGATTCTGCTTAATTGGGGCGCGATGTGGCTGTATCACGCGATTATGGAATCTTCCAAATGTAGAGCTTCGGTGGGCAAGCTGGCTCTCGGGATCGTCGTGGTAGATGAGTTTAACCAGAAGCTCAGCTTTGGACGTGCCAGTGCCCGCCATTGGAGTAAGTTTATATCCGCTATCATTCTGTGTATCGGCTTTATCATGACAGCTTTTACGGCTAGAAAACAGGCTCTCCATGATCTGATCGCCCGTACCTACGTCGTGGACAAACGCGAACTGGATCATATACTTCGTGAGCAGGCCGATCGGGGAGCCGGGATGTAGGGAAGGACAGAATTTCTCGCAGCAGGTCTAATCGGGGAGGACTACCAGAATGTATGCAGGTTTTTGGAAAAGGTTTTCAGCCTATTTGATAGATTTTATTATTTTATATGTCAGTACACGATTTATTTCTATGGTCATGTTGATTATGGTAGGATTCGCCTCGTTCTTTAAAGTGAGAACGATTTTAGATTGGGGATCGGACGGGGACTATAGAAGTGTGGGAATTTTTATAGTTACTTTCTGGATCATTAGTTTTATAACGCTGGGTTGGCTGTATTCTGCCATCATGGAATCCTGCAAGTGCAAGGCAACGGTTGGCAAGCTATCCCTTGGAATCGTCGTGGTAGACGAGCATAATCAGAAACTCAGTTTTGGCCGTGCCAGCGTCCGCTACTTGAGCGGATATATTAATATCTTTACGGTATTTGTCGGCTTTATCATGACAGCTTTTACGGCTAGAAAACAGGCTCTCCATGATCTGATCGCCCGTACCTATGTCGTGGACAAACGCGAGCTGAATCATATCCTGTGTGAGCAGGCCCAACGGGGAACCGGGATGTAAAGGTAGATAAATAGATTCTAAGATTCTAATAAATCGTAGTTTTCAATCAGGGGGAACAGCAGGAATGTACGCAGGCTTTTGGAAAAGGTTTTTCGCCTATTGGCTAGATTATTTTATTTTGTATGTAGGTACGATGATCATTGTAGTGCTTATCACTTTGATAGGGAGATTAACTTCTTTTATCCCTGCATGGGGAAGCACTTTGTATCCTTCGGTATATGCCTTCCATGTGGCACGGTTATTTTATAGATTGGAAACTATTTCGAACGTACTTGTTTATTTTTCAATAGGCTGGATGTACTACGCTATCATGGAATCGTCTAAATGTAGAGGAACCTTAGGTAAGCTCGCTTTGGGGATTATTGTCGTAGATGAATACAATGAAAAAATAACTTTCGGACGTGCGAGTGCCCGCTACTGGAGTAGAATCATTACATTTTTCACTATATTTGTCGGCTACATCATGGTAGCCTTCACTGCAAAAAAGCAGACGCTACATGACAAAATCGCTCGTACCTATGTGGTGAACAAAAATTGGCTGGACTACTCGGAGTATATTAAGCAAAATCCACCGCTGGCAGAGGTGCCTGTCCCGGCTCCTGCACCCGGCGTGAATCGGTTGTCTATATCTCTAAATAAAGAAGAGCAGACAAAACAGTAATGACGGTGCAGAGCGAACCGGCTGGCGCATTACGTTGCGGCCGCAATGTCGTTACTGAGGTGCTCGACGACACTTGTGCCGAAATCGGCATGGAGAGGAGGAAAACACATGTTAACCCATATCGTGCCGAAGTTTGAGAAAGGCCGTATTCTCAAAACCGAGATGCTGGAAAATCTGCGGGATTACCCCCGTAGTTTTCTGGATATCCGGTATCAGGATTATTCGGATGGCATCATTACCGGGATGAACGTGATCGTCGGGGAACACACGCTGACCGTAGGCAGAGGCATTGTGAAGTACAAAGGCAGGCTGTACCTGCTGGAGCAGGAGCAGGAAGTGCCGTATGCGGCCACGGGGCGGCTATCGGTGTTGAAGCTGCTCTTTTTGGAACAAACAGATCGCCCGGATTTCACTGCTCATCATGCAGATATTGTGCTGGAGGACGAGACCGAGATCGGATTGGATGAACTGGAACTGGGCAGGTTCAAGCTCAAAACCGGAGCTGTGCTTCGCTCGGATTATCAGGACTTTGCCGACATGGCTACCGAATTCAATACATGGAGCGATATCCATGTCCCGTTCGCGGGCTTGCATCAAAGTACATTGCGCCCGGAAACGATGCGTTACTTCGCATCGGAGTTGCTTAAAAGCGGCGCAACCGATCCGATGGATTGTATGTTTGCGCTCATGTGCCTGAACCTGGAGGCTGTGGACAGGGAGTCCATTCAGCATTACATTGCAAACCGCAGCGGTGCGGAATACAGGGAATATTCCCATGTGCAGCTTCACAGACAGCTGGTGCTGATCCTGGAAGGAGCCGGGAGGGGGAAGCGCACAGCAGGCCGCTGGCAGGGCGGCGGAGCCGGGCGGATGATTGTGGATTAGTCAATATGTGGAGGAGGAATAGACAGTGAAATATGAGGATGAAAAGATTTTGGATCGGCTCCATGAGATGGAGAAGCTGAAGATGCCTAAAAATATTTTGGCAGGTCCCGTGATCATTGACGGTCAATCCTATGTGTTTGAAGAACGATTTTTCTTTAAGGATCGGTTGAAAATGCATGTTCCCTCTGTTTTGACCCCTATGCCCAAGCATTTGCAAAAGATTAAGTATCCGCATGAGCAGCGTCCGGAAGTCATTTTAACGAATGAATTGGGCAGTGTGGATGTTACCCTGAACCGGGTGGATCAGGCATTACAAGACGAATGGGTGGAGCAACTTACTTCTGGCATGAAAGCAATAATGAAAAATATGAATCCGGCCCATGTATTTTATGAAGAAAAAGTAGAAGAGATCCATGGCAAGCAGATCGGCTATTTTGACTTTAAAAGCCCGGCGCTGGATCAGCCCATTTACCACAATATGTTCTACTTTGAGCTGGAAGGAAAGACGGTCATGGGAACATTTTGTTGTCCTTATAAGCAGTATGCCGAATGGCGGGATATCGCCCTGCAAATGATTCATACCATTCAAACGGTTGACGAGGCAGAAGAGGAGGGATATGAATGAGTAACCCCATTTACACCACGGCTGATGTTCAGGTTGCCCCTTATCAGTTTCAAAGTGTACTAAGTGTTCATCTCATTAAACAGTTAAACGAGCATGTGAGTTTCAGCATTCGTGGAATTGTTTCGGAGGACAAGCTGGATCAATACGTAGAAAAAGCGGATGAAGATGAGCACATCGAAGTGTTTTTAAAAAGTGAAGGGAAGCAGATCCGTCTCTTTCAGGGAATCGTCACGAATATTGCTGTAAAAGCTGTAAATGGAGTACGCGAGCTCACTATTGAGGCCGGTAGTCAAACCTTATTGATGGATATTCGCCCCAAACGCCGTTCCTTCCAAAAAACAGGGGAGTCTTATAACAACTTATTTTCACATATAACAGGTTCATATTCAGATGCAGAAGTGGTTGATGAGGCTTCTCATGGCGCAGCTACCGGTGAATTATTGGTGCAATACAATGAAACGGACTGGGCCTTTGTCAAAAGAGTTGCTTCTCGGCTGCATGCTGCTTTAATTCCAATTACGATGCAACAAGGACTGAAATATGTGATCGGTGTCCCCCATTCCAGTACCCCTCAACCGCTGAACGAACATAACTATTCCATTAAAAAAGACTTGAAGGAGCACAAGCTCATGTCCCGCAACGGACTGCCGGAATTTGGCGAGTCCAACAGCTTGAGCTATGAGGTTACCAGCAACAAAGTGCTAGAACTCGGTAGTTCCGTCATTTTTCTTAAAAGAACTCTTTACGTAGCCAAGGCGGAAACGACTACCGATGGAAATCTGATCGTGAATCGTTACATTTTACGGGACGCACAGGGGTTAAAATGCCCAACTCACTACGCCTATGATCTGTCAGGTGCTTCTCTGTTTGGCAAGGTAATTGATATTTCCAAAGAAAAAGTGAAAATCAAGCTGGAAATTGATCAAGGCTCGACTGCATCCGGGGCTATGTGGTTTCCCTATTCTACTGTTTATTCTTCTCCCGATGGCAGCGGCTGGTATGTTATGCCGGAAGCAGGGGATCAAATTCGTCTGTACTTTCCGGATGAACGGGAGCAGCATGCTTTTGCCGCCAGTTCTGTCGATCTTGCCTCCTCTGATCCTGTGAAAAGAAGTGATCCTGCGGTCAAAAGCATCAGCACTAAATACGGCAAACAGGTGGTTTTCAAGCCGGGTGCGGTAGAAATTATCAATAGTGGACAAATGCTGATGCGCCTCACAGATGAAGGCGGTATTGAAATTAACAGTAACAAAAAAATAACCCTGTCTGCTCAGGAGGATATCCAAATTACAGGGGGCACCAAAATTATTATGGAGGGGAAAGAAGGCGTAAGTTTTATTCAATCCGGAGCCAAGCTCGACATTATGGACGATGTGAGATTAACCGGGGGTAAGGTGAACATTGAATGAAGCTCATGGACCGGGATGCAGCGTTGCAGGACTTGCTGGAAAAGCACGTATTTACGGAATGGCTACATGATCTGGCGCTCATTGAAAACAACTTTCTGACACGGCAGCAAGCTATTGAAGAGGGACTTATAGCGGCTTTAGAATCGCTATGCCAGCTCGCTACCGTTCAGCACGAGCAAGGTCGCAAGGGGGATATTCGATATATTTATATCTCCTTGCTCAGAACCCGTGTGATGGAAAATAGAGCTGTTTATCGGATAGACGCCTATGATGAGAATTGGTTTCTGGATGAGGCTGAATGCGCGGTGGAGTGGTCGGCAGACTTTGTTTTCGAGCCTCTGTTCAATCGCATGGCTAAGCTGGAAAAGCTTAAATCCGACTATGCCCGTAAGATTACGACAATGGATATTGAGCAGATTCAACAAATTGAAGCGGTTAAATACCACCTGCTCACCGTTGAGTTTCTCAAAAGTCAGATGCCAGCCTTTGTCGCTTCCCCTTCGCTAGAAAGGATGCCGAAAGCTGACATATGCACGATATTTGCCGGAGAGTATCGAGATGATAGCGAGATATTGTGCCGTTTTACGCGTAAAGGGGAAGTCGGGGAGCGAGAGGGGGAAGCCTCATGGATTATTTCCTCTTAAAGCAGGATGTGCGGTATACCAACGTTCCTATGCTGCAAAAGGTGTTTGAAACGATTGATCCGTGGAAGCTGTATGATTTGCAGCCGGAGGATATTTTCAAGCCATTGATGTTCAACGTGAGGGCAGATGCAGAAAGTATTTTTATTGATTATCTGGAAGGCCCTATTCTTCTCATATCAGATGCTTTAAAAAGTCTTGTCCAGGCCTATGTGCCGGAGCTGCCTATGAAATTAACGATACTTACTCAGATCGAGCAGAAGATGCAGAAGAATTACTATATTCCTTTTGTGGAGCGGCTTACTGCCGTACATCCGGAAAGTGAATGGAATTTGGATCAAAGTGTGCTCAAAAAGCTGGTATTACAGGCAGACGCTATTCGGGGCCACAAGATATTTAGAATTCAGGAGAGTGCCACCCCGATGATCATCGTCCGTTTGGACGTGGCGGAAAGCATATTGCGGCGCGATTATTCCGGGATCGCTTTGGAACAGGTCCGGGTGAAATAGGGAGGTTGAGATAACATGCCAGACGATGAGTATTATGTCGTACGGGGAGCCTGTATGCGTTGCACTTGCGGGAGCCATCCTCGAAAGATCAATTTGCCGAACAGCCACGGCTCTTATGTTAATGGTAAACCGATGATGAATGAAGGGGATTATTCTCCTGAAAATGTCCCTCATTTTGGAATTTGCAATAGTCCGGAACAGCCGAGTGCCGAAACCGTTTATCTGATCGCTGAAAATGGCTCTACGATTTCTGGAAAGCCAT
Organism: Paenibacillus maysiensis; assembly: GCF_000520815.1. Lineage (GTDB taxonomy): Bacteria > Bacillota > Bacilli > Paenibacillales > Paenibacillaceae > Paenibacillus > Paenibacillus maysiensis. The sequence continues at coordinate 6,129 of NZ_ASRY01000250.1, forward strand.
GCATGCCGATGCTGACGGACAAGTGGAAAAACACAAAAGAGCATACGAAGGTGGAAGGCCAGCCAGCCTTGACGACTTCTTCATTTCAGACTTGTTTATATCATGGATTTATCGAATTTCATACGAATGGCCAGCAGGAGGAATAGCTGGAAGGGAGGTTTGAAAACATGATAGGATATGATCAGATTCGAATAGATTCCCCCTACCCCATTCAGGTCTTAAAGGATGTTCAGATCGAGTGGAAGCCGGGTGAGCATGGGCGTATTACACTCACAGCCATTTGTAAGGAGTCGAGTCATGCCACGGCTGCGCTGGATGCGACTTCAGAGGATCAGCTACATGTGTATGCTCAAAAAGAACAAGAGAAAATCAGCTTGTTTAAGGGTGTCGTCCATACGGTGAAGGTTGAGAACCATAATGGAGTATATACACTTACACTGGAGGGAATCAGTGGCTCATTTGAGCTGGATATTGTCAAAAGAAAGCGGTCTTTTCCTGAGGAAAAACAAACATACAAGCAGTTAGTGAATAAGCTTGCTCAAGGCTATGCACGAAGTGATGTGCTGTATCAAACCGGGGAGCAGTCGGTAGGCGAAGCGATTTTACAATATGATGAAACCGACTGGGAGCTTATGAAACGGATGGCGAGTCGTTTACATACAGTGGTGGTAAGCGACATATGGGAGTCCGCAGCGCCGAAGCTGTATTTCGGTATGCCCACAGGTACCCAGCGGACGATTCGGGAGAATACACCTTATACGGCAAGCAAAGATTTAAAGGGCTATCAACAAGCAGGCGGGACGTCAGCCGGGTTACATGACACCGACTTTTTCAAATACGAGATCGAAAGCGGAGAACGGTATGCTCTCGGAGACGAGGTGCAATTTCGCCAGAAAACGATGATTGTAACTGAATTGCGAAGCCGCATGGAAAAGGGTCATTTGCTATTCAGTTATGTGTTGGCCCGCGCGGAGGGGATACGCAGCGATTTCATCCCCAATTTCAAAACGATCGGGATTTCACTGGAAGGAGAGGTTCTCGCGGTTCGGGGAGAGGAAGTAAAGCTGCGGCTAGCGATTGATAAGGACGATGGGGTATCCGAGCCGCATTGGTATCCGTTCGCTCCCCCAACCGGAAGTGCGATGTATAGCATGCCAAAGGTGGGAACACATGCAAGCCTGTATTTTCCGGATGCATCTGGCTCCAGAGCGATGATTTTGGGTGCAGTTCGTACGAACGGAGATGGATGTGCGAAAACGAGTGATCCGAATGACCGATATTTTGGTACGGAGCATGGAAGTGAGCTGAAAATGGCCCCAGGTCGCATCCACATCATGGGTGATCCGGGTGGAACGTTGCAGATGAGTCTGGACGATGCTACGGGGATTGAAATTACAAGTCCGAAGAAGCTGACGCTAGAAGCAGAGCAGGAAATCATTCTGAATACGCCGAAGAAAATTATTATTAACGGAACGAGTCAGGTCATGGCGTACCAGACGGGAGGAAGCACGGGGCTTTCGGTAGAAAACGAATACCATGTGCTGGGAGGAAATGTCTGGGCGGACGGAAGCGACCGAACTGCATACCCGCCGTTTGATGATGAACCGAAGGAAGGCGAGCCACCTCCACCGCCGCCACCTCCAGAGCCGTTTAATTGGGGCAAGCTGGGGATGAATATTTTGGGAGGCTTGGCAGTCGTGGCAGGCGG
>NZ_ASRY01000251.1 GCF_000520815.1 Paenibacillus maysiensis
ATGGCGGAACACGTCGCGCAGCGGCAGATCCACGTTCAACTCTTTATGAATCTTGCTGACCAGCGTCGTCGCCCGCAGGGAGTGGCCGCCGATGTCGAAGAAGTTGTCGTGAACGCCAATCTCCTTCGCAAGCCCCAACACCTCCTGCCAAATCGCCGCCAGCTTCGTTTCCAGCTCATTGCGCGGTGCGACGTACTCCGTTCCGCTTCCCGCTTCCCCTTCCGGCGCTGGCAGCGCCTTCCGGTCAATCTTTCCGTTCGGCGTCAGAGGCAGGCGCTCCAGCTCCACGAAGTACGACGGGATCATGTAGCCCGGCAGCTCCTGCGCCAGCGCGCTGCGCAAATCGTTCACCGCCAGCTCCGCTCCGGTATCCGGCGTGTAATACGCGCATAGCGCCTTCTGCCCGTTCGCGTCACTTCGAACCAGCACCACT
>NZ_ASRY01000252.1 GCF_000520815.1 Paenibacillus maysiensis
AGGGGTGGCAGAGCTGGCGGAGCTGCCGGAGCGGGAGTTGGCGGAACTGGAAGCGATACGCGAACGCTGCGGTCGGAAGGTGAGCAGAGAGGCGTGTTATGCGGCGCTGGAGGAACTGGGCCTTTGCTACGGAGCGAGCATGCGGTCAGTCGTAGCGGTGTGGACAGGAGTGGACGAAGGGCTGGCGGAGCTGAAGCTGACGGAGACGACGGAAAGTAGCTGGGGGGAGTATGTGCTGCACCCGGGGCTGCTGGACGGAGCGCTGCAGAGCTGCATGGGATTGGCGCTGGGCGAGGAAGAGCAGCAGGTAATGTTGCCCTTTGCGCTGGAGAGCCTGGAGGTGCACGGGGAACTGAGTGAACGGATGTGGGCGTGGATCCGGCGCCGGAAAGGGG
>NZ_ASRY01000253.1 GCF_000520815.1 Paenibacillus maysiensis
CAACTACTATGAAAATTTATTGCACCAAAGTGTGGAAAAAGGCAGCATTAAAGAAGACGCAGCTCGTTCGTTTTTTTTAAAAGGGGAGAGCGCCTGAATAGCTTTTTATTGTAGCTTATATAGATCAAGAGCCTTCTGGTTTAGTGATGGTAATGGAGTAGCCTAGCCCTTCAAGTCTGCGTAAAGCATGTCGCACAATGGACTGTTCCCTTTGCTTATTGAAGTAGTCTTCCCCTAGATCAACATACATTTCTTTACGAGTTAGAAGGTAATAGGAGATTCTCAACATGGCATGAGCGACTACAATTCCTGCTCGTTTCCTTCCTTTTCGCGCTGCTGTACGCCTATACAGTGCGCCAAGGTAATTCTTAGATCCTTTTACGGAATGAGCAGCTTCGGTTAAGCCTGATCTCAAATATTTATTGCCCTTTTTGGTTTTAGCCGATTTCCTTTTGCCCGCACTTTCGTTATGGCCAGGAACAAGTCCTGCCCAGGAACACATATGAGCTGCGCTTGGAAACTGGTTTTTAATATCTGTACCGATTTCAGCCAGGATTTGTTCGGCCATTCGTATTGATATGCCTGGAATTGAGTCTAATCGTTCGATATCTTCTTGGTAAGGATTTACTCGCCGTGCAACTTCTTGATCCAGCATATCAATTTGTTGAGTTAGAAAGTCGATGTGAGTTAGAATGGTTTTTATCATTAGGCGTTGGTGGGGACTTACGTATCCTTGGAGGGCAAGTTCGAGTTCATCTTTTTTTCGTTTTAGTGTTCGAAGGGCCATGTTGGCCAGTTGCCCAGGATCATCTATACCTTCAGCAATCGCATAAAGCATTTTTTTAGAGGAAACTCCCATAATATCTGAGACAACGGAACCAAGCTTAATATTAGCTCCCTCTAATACTTTTTGGATTCGATTATGCTGTCTGGCACGTTCTTCGATGATACTCCGGCGATAACGAACAAGCTCTCTTAACTCACGTTGATTACGGTCTGGAATGAAACTGGCTTTAATCAGTCCGTGGCGAAGGAGTTGGCAAATCCATTCTGCATCTTTAACATCGGTTTTGCGTCCAGGCACAGCTTTCATATGCTGGGCATTAACAACCAGAAATTCGATCTCTTCAGCCTCAATTAAATTTACAATAGGTTTCCAATAAACACTTGTGCTTTCCATGGCGACATGAGTACAGCTGTGCTCCTTAATCCAGTCCACTAACTTAAGAAGAAATACAGTTTTAGTTGAAAATGTTTGAATCTCCTTTCCTTCAGGTGTCATGATGCATGCAGTAATATTGTCTTTATGGACATCCATACCGCACGCCCGTTCAATAATTACATCCATGCCATTCAACCTTCCTACGGCATCATGATTGGAGACTGGTGCAACAACCAGAATAGGATTAATCTACTATGAGTGCTTCCCAGTGGGAGCAACATTCAGTGGTGCACCGTGGTCGTTGGAGTCAGACTAACGGATGGGCTCTAATCGCACCATAGTTCATCGACCTTCCTCTCCCAGCCGTACTTCCAGTATAAAATGCCAAGCAAAAATTTTCATTCTCTGTGGTGCAGCGCTGATTTTGCGCTACATGATTGGCTAACGGG
>NZ_ASRY01000254.1 GCF_000520815.1 Paenibacillus maysiensis
TTGACCAGCTTAATAAAAAATCTTTCAAGTAGCTATAACATGGGCAGAAATGGACTTGATGATGTGCCGAAAGCATTATACCATGTGACCGTATAAAGAAGATATCGAAGGGAGAAACGTCTATGGCACAAGCCGCATCCGCAAAAAAAGTTGTGATCGTTCCCATTAAAACGATGGACATCGTAGAGGGAATTCAATCTATACAAAAGAAGAAAGTCGCTGCCTATTGCCGGGTCAGTACAGATTCCGAGGAGCAAAAGGAGAGCTATACCAATCAGGTCAATCATTATACAAAGTACATTCAAAACAACTTGGAATGGGAAATGGCTGATATTTACGCAGATGAAGGCATCACCGGAACCAGCACTAAAAATAGAACGCACTTTAATCGCATGATACAGGATGCCCGAAACGGTAAACTGGATCTTATACTGGTCAAGTCGATTTCGAGGTTTGCTAGGAATACACTGGATTTATTGAAATATGTACGGGAACTTAAAAGTCTCGGAGTGGCTGTATTCTTTGAACGAGAGAACATTAATACACTGGATACAACAGGTGAAGTATTACTGACCATTCTGAGTTCACTTGCTCAAGACGAGAGCCGGAATATTTCTGAAAATAGTCGATGGGGAATATTACGTGGCTTCCAAAACGGCAAAGTCTTCTGCAACACGACTCGCTTCCTTGGCTACGATAAGGATGAACATGGTGAATTGGTGATTAACGAGCCAGAAGCAGAGATTGTACGCCGCATATACGAGGAGTATCTGGATGGCAAAAGCTATCAGGCGATTGCTAGAGGTTTGATGCGAGATCACATTAAAACAGTCACGGGTGGC
>NZ_ASRY01000255.1 GCF_000520815.1 Paenibacillus maysiensis
ATCAGGGGTAGGGGAGCGTTGAATGCGGGTTGAAGGTGTACCGTAAGGAGCGCTGGACTGCATTCAAGTGAGAAGGCCGGTATGAGTAACGAAAAGATCTGGGAGAATCAGATCCGCCGAAAGCCTAAGGGTTCCTGAGGAAGGTTCGTCCGCTCAGGGTAAGTCGGGACCTAAGGCGAGGCCGATAGGCGTAGTCGAAGGACAACAGGTCGAAATTCCTGTACCACCGTAATCCGTTATGAGCGATGGGGTGACGCAGTAGGGTAGTGACGCGGACGGATGGATGTCCGTCTAAGCAGTGAGGCTGGTGTGTAGGCAAATCCGCACATCGTAAGGCTGGGCTGTGATGGGGAGCGAAAATTGTAGTAGCGAAGGTCATGATCTCAGACTGCCAAGAAAAGCCTCTAGCCAGGAGAAGGTGCCCGTACCGCAAACCGACACAGGTAGGCGAGAAGAGAATTCTAAGGCGCGCGGAAGAACTCTCGTTAAGGAACTCGGCAAAATGACCCCGTAACTTCGGGAGAAGGGGTGCCTCGGTAGGGTGAATAGCCCGAGGGGGCCGCAGTGAAAAGGCCCAAGCGACTGTTTAGCAAAAACACAGGTCTGTGCGAAGCCGCAAGGCGAAGTATACGGGCTGACGCCTGCCCGGTGCTGGAAGGTTAAGGGGAGTGGTAAGCTCGCAAGAGCGAAGCTATGAACCGAAGCCCCAGTAAACGGCGGCCGTAACTATAACGGTCCTAAGGTAGCGAAATTCCTTGTCAGGTAAATTCTGACCCGCACGAATGGCGTAACGACTTGGGCGCTGTCTCAACGAGAGATCCGGTGAAATTTTAATACCTGTGAAGATGCAGGTTACCCGCGACAAGACGGAAAGACCCCATGGAGCTTTACTGCAGCTTGATATTGAATTTGGGTACGATCTGTACAGGATAGGTGGGAGCCTAAGAGACTTGAGCGCCAGCTTGAGAGGAGGCATCCTTGGGATACCACCCTGATCGTATCTAGGTTCTAACTTGGTACCGTAATCCGGTACGAGGACAGTGTCAGGTGGGCAGTTTGACTGGGGCGGTCGCCTCCTAAAGAGTAACGGAGGCGCCCCAAGGTTCCCTCAGAATGGTTGGAAATCATTCGAAGAGTGCAAAGGCAGAAGGGAGCTTGACTGCGAGACCTACAAGTCGAGCAGGGACGAAAGTCGGGCTTAGTGATCCGGTGGTACCGCATGGAAGGGCCATCGCTCAACGGATAAAAGCTACCCTGGGGATAACAGGCTTATCTCCCCCAAGAGTCCACATCGACGGGGAGGTTTGGCACCTCGATGTCGGCTCATCGCATCCTGGGGCTGAAGTAGGTCCCAAGGGTTGGGCTGTTCGCCCATTAAAGCGGTACGCGAGCTGGGTTCAGAACGTCGTGAGACAGTTCGGTCCCTATCTGTCGTGGGCGTAGGAAATTTGAGAGGAGCTGTCCTTAGTACGAGAGGACCGGGATGGACGTACCGCTGGTGTACCAGTTGTTCCGCCAGGAGCACCGCTGGGTAGCTATGTACGGAAGGGATAAGCGCTGAAAGCATCTAAGCGTGAAGCCCCCCTCAAGATGAGATTTCCCAGTATGTAAGACCCCTTGAAGACGACGAGGTAGATAGGTTGGGGGTGGAAGTGCAGTAATGCATGGAGCTGACCAATACTAATCGGTCGAGGGCTTATCCTAAGATAAAACGCAA
>NZ_ASRY01000256.1 GCF_000520815.1 Paenibacillus maysiensis
AAATCGGAGCTGCTTCAAAAAGATATCACCAGCTATGAATTTATAGCCCCGGCAACAATCAGGTATATCTGCTCACTGGCTGAAACTGAGCTGGCCGGGAAAACCATTAACGAACTGGCGTTGGTAGATTCAGCAGGGAAGCTGACGGCCATCCGGACAATGACCAATAAGATTAAGGATAGCGATATGGAGTTTATCTTCGAGATAGACGACATCTACTGATGAGGGGGGAAATAGACGATGGCAATTAAAGAGCCGAGAAAGTTTGTCACTACGGATCAGGGCCATGCAGATGTACTCAACATCCCGATCACAACGCTTTATGAAAACGACCAGGCGTTGGCCGCACAGATTGAAAACATTAAAAACGATCCGGCCGGAAATGACATTGCATCCAAGGCAGCGCTGGACAATCACATTTCTGATACCAACTTGCATGTAACTGCCGCCAAGCAAGCGACGTGGAATGCGGCAGAGGGAAATGCCAAGAAGTATACAGAACAGTACGCGGCTCCCAAGGCACATACACACCTTGCATCGGATCTGCCTTCCGCATCAACACAGGCGCGGGGCATTGTACAGCTTAATACTTCTACTGGCAGCACAGCTACAGATCAAGCAGCCACGCCGAGCGCGGTAAAGGTGGCTAATGATCGAGCAAATGAGGCTTATAGTCGGGCAGACCAGGCTTTTACGCAAGCCAGTGATCTTAAATCCAAGGTCGCTAACGCAATCACTGGCAAAGGCGGCAGCGCCAACTCTGGCATGACTGGAGATCAGTTAGCAGCAGCAGTAAATAGCCTGCCCGTCAAGCGCTTTGCGTCCGGTACATTTAACGGTCAGAGCGCGACTGCGCCAAACTATAGCAATGGTGCGGCCATGACTTTATCGGTTAACAGCATGACTTTTTCGCCAACTCGCGTATTTATCCGGTTAAGGTTGAGGGATAACAGCAACGTGCTTTATATCGAGGGGTTTGCTGTTGCTGCAATATCGGGAAATATAACTATGTACGGTAGGTTTAATAACCGTATTAGCGTGTACAACTTAACCCAACAAGCGGGTGGTTTTTCGTGCACGGTTGATACCAGCCGGATACTCGACTATGCCGGAAGTTCGTCCGTTGCAGTGGTAGAGGCTTATGAATGGTTTGCGTTCGAATAAAAAAGAGAGGATGTTTAATGTGAAAATTGGACCTAAAGTGTACTGGCGGAAAGCAAGTGGAGAGGTTATTTTTGTGACTCCACAAATAGAGTCTGATTCAATCCGTGAGACTACGAAAGAGGACGACATGAATTTTTACCCGCAGCTAAAGGGATATGACCCGGCTCAGGTGGACGTGCTCAAGCTGGATTTCGATAAGTACACAGAGGACTTTCAAAAGGCGACCAGCTACAGAGTGAACCCTGACACTAAGACAATGGAGTTTACCTATCCATCGAATAGCGGATCAGAACCCGAGAAGCCTCTTACTGATCAGGTGGCGGAACTTAAGCGGGCTGATTTAGACAACAAAGAAGCCATAGCCGGGCTTATCCAGCTCGTTATGGAACAAAGCAATGTTACGTAGAATCCGGGAGCGGGTTCTATTTTTTATTCTCATGCAGCTCATGAGGGGAGGTGATAGCATGAATGAACAGATTAAAAAAGCTTTTGCGACGACACTTGTACATCTTATCCTTGCTGGCCGACGTGAAATTGAGGACGTGCCAGTAGCATTGCGAGACTTGGTTAAAGCTGACTTGGGCATTACTGAGCCTACGCAAGTGGCTCCAGCAGTTGAACAAATAACAGAACAAGAAGCGTAAGCGGCGTATCCAATCGGATGCGCTTTTTTTGTGCCCCCGGATGGTCGGGGGCTTTACTTTTACAGGTCAGGAAAAGTTTCCTGAACGGAGAGACGGGGGAAAGAAGGTTGGATAAGTGGGAGATTTTTAAGTTCAGCGCAGCTTTAGGAAGTAGTGCGGTGACGTATCTTTATGGTGGGTGGTCGGGAGTATTGGGGGTGTTGCTCGCATTGGTCATTATTGATTACGTGACCGGATTATTTGCGGCTGGCGCTGAAGGTAAGAAGGGGACCGGACCAGGTTTAAAAAGCAAGATTGGTCTTATCGGTATCGCTCGAAAGGTATTTATTTTTGCAATGGTAGCAGTATCCCATCTGATTGATGGAGTCTTAGGCGATTCGCACCTATTCCGAGATGCGGTCGCCTATTTTTATATGGCAAATGAGCTGCTTTCGATACTTGAGAACGGGGGTAGGCTTGGAGCGCCGATCCCACCAGTGATCCGGCAAGCGGTCGAGGTTCTGAAAAGTAAAAGTGGAAGTCAGGAAGGGGATAGGGAAGATGCAAGCAAGGAAAAAAGGTAATGCCCAAGGAATAGACGTATCCCGTTATCAAGGAAAGATTGATTGGAAGGCGGTTAAAGCGGACGGTATTTCATTTGCCTTCATTAAAGCAAGTCAGGGGCAACGATATGTTGATCCGACATTCATTTTAAATGCAAAAGGGGCCAAGGCAGCAGGCGTGTTGTTGGGAGCCTATCATTTTTTAGATGCCACCAGTGTTGACGCAGCCAAAGCGGAAGCGAGGCATTTTGCTGATGTGTTGGATCAGGTTGGAGGTGCCAAAGCGCTGGAGCTTCCTGCGGTGATGGATTATGAGAATAACCCTGGCAAGCTGTCTAAAACGCTCATTAGTGCTGTAGCTTTGGCCTTTCTGCTTGAACTGGAGCGACTTACAGGACGCAAGCCCATTATCTATACGGGCAATGCATTCGCAGCTAATTTTAACGCCTCATTGGGCGGTTACCCACTATGGATAGCTCGGTACAGTGATACCCGTGTCCCAAGCGACACAATGACGTGGAAACGTTGGGATATTTGGCAATACAGCGATAGCGGCAAGGTAGCTGGGATAAAAGGGAACGTGGATATGAATGAGTATGATGGTACGGCGGACGAGCTGCGTAAGCGATTCGGCGCTGTTGTCCCTGCACAAGAGACAGAATCCGTTACATCTGGCATATTCCGCGTCAATGGAAAAGAAGCAGGAAAAGCGCTTCTGTATGGCTCCAGAACCTATGTACCGCTGCGGTCTTTGGCAAATGCCTTGGGCTTGTCTTATCGTTGGGACAACACTCGCAAGGAAGCCTATTTAAACGGGGCAAAGCTGCAAACTGTCCAACTTGTAGAGGGTACAGCGTTTGTGCAACTCAGACCAATTGCTGATGCTTATGGGGCGGTAGTGTCTTGGGATTCAAAGAATAAAATCGCATCGTTGAAAACGAAAGGGGAAGAGTAATCATGCAAACAATTATCGAAACTGTACAGCCTTACGTAAATACCATTGTCACAGCCGCTGCGGGTGTGCTTACAGCGTTTGTTTTAGGAGGTCTGAACAAACTTAAAACTAAGGTTAACGTGTGGCTAGAAGCGCGTACAACGGCAGCGCAACGTGAAGTGATCCATAAAATTGCTGGAGAGGGCTTTGCTTTTGCTCAAACAGCATTTAAAGAAGCCGGGGGAGAGCGTAAGCTTCAGGAAGCATTGCAGTATACTACATTGCGTTTGGCAGAACAGGGCATTACTGTATCGGCTGTAGAGATTCGATCCGCGATAGAAAAGGCATATTTGGAGTATAACTCCAAAACGAAGGCAATCGTTACAGAATCACAACCGAACGAAGAAGCTACTCAAGCGGCTGCTAAGGAGGCTGTCTCTTCTTTAGCTGCACAAGTCACGGCTATTCTATCTCAAGCTACTGGAACAGATACCGTGGTAAGCGGGAAAACAGAAACACTACAAGATACTGCTCCAGCAGAACGGGAAACTGTAGCAGGGGTAGCAGTAGAGTAAAAAATCTGCTGTTTTATTAATGTAAAAGCTCTGCTAACCTAATGGTCGGCAGAGCTTTTTTTTATTTTCTTTGCTGTTGATCTAAGTTTTTGAATATTGCATATTCGGTATACGTATCTACGGCTTCTGGTAGTCGTATGAATAAGAAATCATCCCAGTTAAAGGTTCTGGCATTTTCTTCGCTCAATTCAATAGTAATTATAGGTTCTATCGTGCTACGTCCTTTGGCATCCCTGAAAACAGCGTGCCATTTAAGTGTTACATCAGGGAATGCTTTACCTTTTCCGTATATAGATTTGAATATATTTGTACTGTCCAGATATACACTCGACCTGATTAAGTCAGGTCCAAACAATGAATTTCCATCCGTCACTAATTCCGCTGTGAGCATATCGTCTGAATAATCAATCCTTTGTATAGACTGCTTCCCGGACATTGTTTTTTTATCAATTTGCTGTTCAATAACTTTTCTAAACGAATCACTATATTTAGCCATTTCCGCATCTGTGTATTTGTTCGTTTTTACAGTTTCGGTCAGTGGACTAATTACCTCAGCTTCCGCCGAACTAGATAGTGGAGGTAATGAAGTATATCCTTTATCTTCCGTATTATCTTTAATGAAAACGCTATAAATTAACCAGGTTACCAATAGAAACAATCCGATAACCTTAAAAGTATCCTTAGTCTTCAAATGTACTCACCTCTCTGCAAGCAGTCTATCAGACCTAGGAATATTTATCTAGATATGATTTGTATATATCAGGAATAACAATGAAATTTTTACCTTACATAATACATAAAATATTCCAAATACACGGGGAATTGTATTGCCACATATAGGTGGCGAATATAGAATTAAAGGATATTTGTTACCAATTGTAAAGGGGTATATATCATGTGGGAAGCTGTAAGGTTTCTATTCTTTTCAAGCGTGGAGTCATACGCGGCGTTTTCATTAATGCTTTCTATTTTTAGGCTTAAACCGTTGGAATTTGTTTGGCCTGCTTTGTTTAGCTTTTTAATTATGAACCTGATTAGTTTTTTTCTAAGAGAACAGTTATCTTTATCTTTTATGGTTCCAGCTATAAGTACGATCATATTTATATTGCTTATTACTATTGTAGTCAGAGTCCCTATTTTATGGGCTGCGATCATAGCTATGACGGGCATGTTTCTTTACACTACGTTTCAGGCTATTGTTATACTATCGCTTTTTGGTAGTTTCTCAAAGGACATGCAGTATTCCTCTGCTGGTACAGTTGTTCAAATAGTGACGAGTTCATGGATTTTCTTTTTTGTCTGGATACTACTGAAATTCAAGATAGGATTCACAGCCGAATTTGAACGTTTACGCTTCAAATGGGAACATATAGTGGTTGTTCTCATAATAATAATCGGCCTCGTCGCCTCGTCAACTGTAATGTATTATAATAACTTGCTATTTATAATATTGGTTCTCGCGCTATTGGCGGGCTTGTTATTATATTATGCAGTAATAAAAGAAAGAGAGGAATTTACCGATGATTGAAATGATGGCTTTACGAATAGCCAGGCACATTAAACATGCTGTGCCGGATCATCCAGCCTCAACCCAAGTGCTAAAATTTGTACTGGCGGCAATACTAAACACGGTTTTCATTATCACTCTGACTCTCACTGTATCCCTGTTTACAGGAAAATTGATAGAGGTTGTTATAATAATGATGGCATTCGCTTTTTTAAGACAAATGACAGGAGGGCTACACCTTAAAAGTGGTATGGGGTGTGTTGCTGTTTCCACACTATTGTTTACTGGGTTATCTTTTGTCAAACTGGACTACAATTGGACGATAGGTGCAACTTTGGTGAGTATGTTACTCATTTTTGTTTTTGCTCCAGCAGGAATAGAGCGGCAAACACGTATACCACCACGCTATTTTCCCTTACTGCGATCTGGTGCTTTTATTGTAGTAAGCTTTAATTTATTTATTGCTAATCCATTTTTGGCTATAAGCTTTTTTGTGCAGACATTGTCATTAATTAACATAAGGAGGTGATATCGTATGAAAAAAAGTACCTATTATGCTATCGCTACATGTCTTGCTTCAATAGGAGTTATGATAGTAAGTATTGCAAGTATAGCCTTTATCTATAACCCGGAGCCACCAGCAGAATTGTTTGAGTAGGGGGGATTTTCGTGGTAAGTGTGATGGTCGATCCTAAAGGGTTAGAAGGGTACATTGATTTACGAGTCAATTCAATATGGTATATAAGTTATAAGCGAATACTTAATAGGCTCGTAGTACACACTGAAACGGATCAATATTATATGACAGGTCCATTGAAATACTGTATGACGGCCCTAAATGAGAGTGGTCACAAATTCGTTTATGTGGATAGAAGTAATATTATCAACGCTGATAACGTTGTTATGATAAATTCCTTATTCAAAGTGGCGTATTTTACGGATGTTGTAACTAGGAAAACGAAGCGATGTGAAATTGCTCATAACCGTTATGATGAAGCTATAAACAAAATAGGAATATTAAATCCCAACGTCATATTCTCTTAGACCACTTATAAAGTGGTCTTTTTTTGTCGAAATAAAAACTAAATATTGTCGAATAAAGTCGTTAAATGGCAGGAGTTCAGCACGCCGAATTTATATTGCCAAGGACCCTGATTTTGGGATTTAATATAGGTATAAGGTCTAATTTTGAAAATAAATGGAGGCGGTAAGCCTAGATAATTACATATATCGGATGCAATAAAAAAACGCCTCTTAAAAGAGAGGCGCACAAATGTGGGTTGGCATCCCTGCCAGGATAGCCAAGTAAGTCCCACCATAAAATATTCACCGTGAGTATACAGGATATTTAGTATCCAGTAAAGTGACAAGATTATAATTGACAAGGGGTACTTAAATGAAAAAACATCATCTTGAACTGCCTTGGGAAATTGATAGAAATAAGGTTGAAATTTTTATCAACTCACTCATTACAGCATACGATTTAGAGAAGCCGGCGGAGGTTAGAGTGATGACCCCGACTTGGGAAGATTCCTTTGTTCTTCAATAAAACCATAATCTATTTTTCGGGGGCAAATTGGGGGCAAAAGCTAATTCTCTTCACTAATATTCACAACGATTGACGCATAAACCAAAAACAAAAACCCTTATTTATCAAGGGTTTTTGTTTTTGAATAACATTCTATACAAGGAGGTCAGTTCCCGCATACGGTGCATGTGGAGTGCGTGGTAGTAATATATCGAGATAAGAAGCATTGATCTACGAGGGTTTGAGAGCAACTTGAATATGTTCCTGCATTCAAAAAAACGCTTAAGGGTTGAGTGCTGTTCATTGTTAGTACCGAAGGACAATTAATTTGGAAAATGTATGGGAGAAAAAGTAAAGAGGGGAGGCAAAAGCGAACCCCTCTTTTTGTTTCCTTAAATGATGGAAGCATCTTTAGCCTAATGAGGTTATCTTCTGTGCAAAAATATTAGTCATTGCATGTTTGTGGGGAATGCCTGACGAGTTACAGTCGAAGATAGCTTCCGAACTATCTTCAATTAACCAGTCGTGATAAT
>NZ_ASRY01000257.1 GCF_000520815.1 Paenibacillus maysiensis
GAACAGCTTCATGGCTTTCAGCCAAGCCGCACAGCAACTCCAGGCAAGAGGCAAGCGCCTCTTTGCTCTCAGTGTCAGCCAGCTCCCAGGCGTCCTCACCGATCAGCACCCTGCTAAAGCTGGAACCCGAGGTTGCCTGCGGCAGAAGCACTTCACCTACCCGACGCAGCGTCTCGGGATCACGTGCCATCCAGCCGATGGTGTCGAAGCTGGGGGCGAGCGGGATAACGCCTTTCTCGGAGACGATCCCATGCGTCGGACGCATTCCATAAACTCCGCAGTACGAAGAGGGCACACGTACCGATCCTCCCGTATCCGTTCCAAGGGCAAAGTCAGCAAGCCCTGCGGCGACGGCAACCGCCGATCCGCTGGATGAACCCCCAGGGATACGGTCCGGGGCCTTCGGATTCACCGGTGTTCCGTAATGGACATTTTCTCCGTTCAGGCTGAACATCAGCTCATCCGTATGAGTCGTGCCCGTTAGCCGCGCCCCCTGCTGTAGCAGCAGGCTGAGCGCTTCCGCGTGTTCCGCCGCCGGGCTGTGCGTCTCCAGCCAACACGGATTGCCCGCGCCGTTTGTATAATCACGGACAGCAAACACGTCTTTGACCATAAAGCTGAGTCCGCTCAGCGTTCCCTGTCCTGTCGGTTCAACCGTCACCTGGTGGTTTACAACGGCGTTCCATTGATCTTTCATCGAGTCACCCCTCCCATCCGCTCACCCTTCCAGAGGAGCCAGCTCTTCCGGTGTATTTCCCTCTTTATGGGCCACTGCCCCGTTCAGCTCCTCCACCAGCCAGGTGGAATCGGCGACGAAACCATAGCATTGCTTGATATTGTATAAGGTGGCTTCCAGGCAGAAGGCCGGGGAATTCGTTGCCGAGCAGTCCTCCAGAAGTATGCCGTCATATCCGAGGCAAGCCGCGTCCTGCAGTGTATGCATGACACACTGATCGAGATTTACCCCGGCAAACAAGACCGTCTGAATATTCAAATTGCGCAGGATGCTGTCCAGTGGCGTGTCCCAAAACCCACTCATGCGGTATTTATCCACATAAATATCATCAGGGGCCGCATCCAGACCGTCGACAATAGCCGCTCCCCAGCTGCCTTTCTCTAGCACCTTGGAGCCGTTCCCCGGTAACGCGTCCCCAATGCCGTTACCCCGTCCGTCCAGATTGTATACATGGAGCACGGATGGCGGCACGTTCATCCGGTCTTCACGGTTGCCCCAGTTCACCCAGATGACGGGCACACCCTCTTTACGCAGCTCAGGCAGCAGCCGATTCAGCCGACTGACCGGGTTCAGGAGCGGCGATGTATCGGCCCCGATGGAATCCAGCCAGCCTCCCGGTGTGCAGAAATCATTCTGCATATCGATGACAATGACCGCTGTATGCTCCAGATCAAATATGACTTCTTGCGGCTGTGCAGGAAGAGTTACGGGCTTGCCGTACTTTTGCGTCCGCCTTAGATCCACTAGCGTTTCGGACACTTGCCAATAGCTCTTTCGATTTCCAAGTTTGAACATATAAAGTCCCCTCATTTTTCTGAAAATTCTGGTTTGAGGCTATAAATACTTCGGTTCACACTCATGGCTTCATTAGATATTCGGCCGTGAACGCCTGGGTAACATCCTGTGCCTTCGTTAATCCTTTGCCCTTGATCATCTGATCCTGAAGGGTGCTCCAGCGTTTCTCTGTCATGTAACCGATACCGTTTGCCTCGGATTCCTTGTTAAGAATAAAGGGTTTTTCCTGCTCCGCCTCATAATTCATTGCTCCTACCGTCATATCCGGATTGTAGGTCTGAATGAACGGGTTTACCTTTTTATAGTTGTCAAGGTAGTAGCTCCAACCCTTCTGGCTTGCCTGCACCACAGCCTCTACGACATCGGGGTGCTTTTTAAGGTAGTCTTCAGTTGTAAAAAGAACATCCGCATAGTTCGCATAACCGGAATCGGCGATTTTCAGATAGTCCACCTCAACCCCCTGCTGGGAAAGCGCGTAAGGCTCGTTCGTGATGTAACCCTGATTCAGCGAATTGGGGTCATTGATAAAATTGACAAGCTGTCCGTTATACTTCATTTCTTTTACATCTGTCAGATTGTATTGGCTCTTGATATATTCCCAGTAAGGCACCGCTGTACCGATGTATACGGTTTTGCCGTTCAGGTCGGTGAAATCCTTGATGTTTTGACCTTTGTGGTACATAAGAACCTGCGGTGTGCTCTGAAAGCCGGCAAGGATGCCAACAACAGGGATTCCCTGTTCCCGCGCCTTCAAAATTTCATCTGCATAAGAGATGCCGAATTCGGCTTTGCCCGCAGCGACAAGCTGCATGGTTGACACCTCGGGACCTCCCGGCTGAATCGTCATGTCGATCTTCTTGTCCTTATAGTAGTTCTGCTGCAATGCCGCAAAATAGCCTCCATCTTCCCCTTTGGCGTACCAGCCCTCGATCAGTCTTACCTGCTTCAGATCTGTTCCGTCTTCCTCCTTCGCCGGGGCCGAGGATTCCGGAGCGCCGGAATTGGAGCATGCGCTCAGAAGC
Source organism: Paenibacillus maysiensis (assembly GCF_000520815.1). GTDB lineage: Bacteria > Bacillota > Bacilli > Paenibacillales > Paenibacillaceae > Paenibacillus > Paenibacillus maysiensis. The sequence goes on from NZ_ASRY01000257.1 coordinate 2,554, forward strand.
AACATGATCAAAGCTGCAGCCAGCAGCAGCCACTTCTTGTAACGTAAGTTCATAAGATGTTTGGACATGTTGGACCCTCTCCCGGTTCTGGTATCATTTCATTGCCGACTCATGCCAGGACTTCAAAAGCTTGTTCGATACCATGTTAATAATTAGGAAAAATGCTATTCCCAAGATGGATGCTGCCAAGCCGCAGGCGAACAGATAAGGAGTTTGCAGGCGGGTTGCCGCAACGGTAATCCCGTATCCGAGTCCACCCTGTCCGCCGCCAATGCCGGCAATGTACTCACCCACGATCGCTCCGACAACTGAACTGGTGCATGAAATTTTCAACCCCGCCATAATGTACGGGAGCGCCGCCGGAAATCGCAGCTTCCAAACGGTCTGTAGCTTGCTCGCATTATACAAATAGAATAAATTTTTCATATTCTGATCCGTTGAGTTCAATCCGATCAGCGTATTCGATAAAATCGGGAAAAAGCTGATCAGGAATGAGATGATCACAATGGCATTAATCCCCGCTCCGAACCAGATCACAATGATCGGGGCTACCGCTACGACCGGAATAGTCTGTAGGATAATGGCGTACGGATATACGCTTTTTTCCACCGTTTTGGACAGCGCCAGCAGAATGGCTAATGAAATGCCGAGCACTACACTAATCACAAAACCGATCAACGCCTCTACAATGGTTGTGCTTACTGACGTAATCAGATTCGTGCTGTTCTCGGCGGCCGCCGCCGCAATATCGGATGGCTTGGGCAAAATATACGGAGGCATTCCAATCATCCGCACGATGATCTCCCATCCGCCGATAAACAGGATAAACACCACAAATGGCGGCAGAACTTTCTTTAGCAGGCTCAGGACCTTATTCTCGCCTGCTGGATAACCGCTGCGGGCAATTTCCTTCGCGGAAGCCCGGATACCTACCGCCGTTTCAACGGCTGAACTGGCTGCCATCTCTTCCATTTTTCTTCCCTCTCCTCTCATTTCTGTCTATCAATGCTTCAGCACAGCGGACACGCTGCGTACATATTCACCGAATTCCGGACGTGTCCGGAATCCATCATCTCTCGGATAAGCAAACGGAATATCGATGATGTCCGAAATTTTACCGGGACGGGGCGTCATCACCACTACTCTTGTCGATAGAAACACACTTTCAAACACGTTATGCGTAATGAACAGAATCGACATCTTTTTGTCCTGTTCCCAAATATTCAGCAGTTCATCCTGTAGCGTCTGCCTGGTAATTTCATCAAGAGCGCCAAACGGTTCATCCATTAACAGCAACTTGGGTCTGGATATCAATGCTCGTGCAATCGATACCCTCATCTTCATTCCGCCTGACAGCTCACGGGGCAGCACCTTCATATATTCCTTCAGGCCTACTAGCTCAAGAACCCGCTCCCCTTCGGTAATACGCTCCTTCCTGGATACGCCGCGCAAAGTAAGAGGCAGGGTGACATTATCAATCAGCTTGGCCCATGGCAGCAGGGTATGCTCCTGAAACACAAAGGCAATCTCATTCTGCTTGCGCGCTTCCTTCGGTGAGGTGCCCAGCACGGACAGATGACCGGAGGTCGGTTCCGTCAAACCGGCAATCATATTAAAGATAGTCGATTTACCGCAACCGGAAGGGCCGACAAAGCAGAGAAATTCCCCTTCCCCTACATGCAGATCCGCATGCTGCACAGCTACAGTGCCATTGGGGTAGATTTTGCCGACATCATCGATAACAAGCATGGAACGGCTGTCCTTTTCGGCCGCAGCCTGTTGATTTTGGGTAAGCTGCATCTGAATTCCCCTCTTCTCTTTGAAGTTGTGTCCTATCATAAAGCTAAAAAATATGAATGTAAATATTTCTAACATAATTTTGGTTTTAAATCTAACAAAAAGGACTACTTGTTGGTTAAAAAACAAAATTTCCAGTTGAAATGTTAACTTATATTACATAAAAGAGACGAAAAGGATTGCATAAAATTGAGGGAAGCCTATATAATTGCTTAAAAAGTTACGTCGTGTCCGGGAACTGAATCATATACGCATCATTTTGGGAGAGTGATTTGACATGCATTTAACTGTAGAAGATGCCTTGATGGTCTATCCATTATCGGAAGGGAAGCTGGCGGCTGGTATAAAGGGAATTTTTCGAACAATCACCTCCATTAATTTGATGGATGCCCCGGATGTGATCAATTGGATAAAGGAAGGGGAGCTGCTGCTGACTACGGCTTATGCGATTAGGGATTCACCCGAGGAATTTGTCAATTTACTGCAAAAGCTGAATGAACGGGGGGCCTCTGGGCTGGGCATCAAGCTTGGCCGCTACTGGGCGGAAATTCCTGAGATTGCCCTGCTTGAAGCCGATCGTTTGAGCTTCCCCCTGATTGAGTTGCCTTTTGAATTCACCTTCTCCGAGCAGATCACTGCTCTTTTCCAATCCGAGTTCCAACGTGATACCCGCCGATTGAATGAATTGCTTGAAACGCAGAAGAAGCTGGTTGATTTTGCGATGCAGGCGGATGAGTACACCAATTATTTTCAAAGCATCACCAGCATTTTGGGACATCCTGTAGCCATCGTCTCCTCCGAGGGACAGGCCTTGTATAACGTGACAAGCTGTTCCGAAATAGAGCTGTTGAGTCACTGGCCCTGGCATCAGGACAATCGGTTTTATAAGGCAGCCAACAACCTGTTGTATCGGGTCCACCTGCTGAAAAACGGAAAATCATACGGTTACTTGCTGGTTCAGATCGAAAATCTGCAGGAAGCACATGATATGGAGGGCATTTTTCACCAGGCTGCCGTTATTCTTTCCTATCATCTGGAGATCATCTGGAATCAAGAGGCTTCTGCGGCGGGCAGTCGTCTTGGTGCGGCCATGGAGCGTTACTTGAAGGGAAACACTTCTCGGGAGACGGTTCTCGAATTTGCGGAAGCGTTGGGAAGCACATTTTGGAGCACTCCCTACGTATGCATGATATCCTCCACAGGAGCTGATACATGGGACTATGAAAGTCAGCGCCGCAGACTAAGGGAGATTCAGGATAAGCTTCAGGACCACCCAAAGACGGCCTCCTTGGAATCTCATCATTTCTATGTGATGAACCGCGTATATTCCCTCTTTCCCATTTCGGAAGAAGAGGCCAAGAAGCGCAGGCAGTATGAAAATTCCGCGCGTTTGTATGCGGATTTGATGCATGCATGGGACCACGGAGCAGGAGCAAGGACATGTTACATCAGCAAAGTCAGGACGGGTATGGAGGAGTTTATCGACGGCTTCCGGGAGTGTGCCGAGGCCGAGAGAATCAGTACGGAGCTCGGTTCAAGCGAACCGATTGTCATGTTCGCCGACCTGGAATTCATTTATCTCTTCAAGCATATTCCGAAGCAGGTCATGAGCAGGTACTGCTCTTATTTGTTCCGTCCACTGCTGGACAAGGACGAGGAATATGCCGGCGAGATGATGCACACACTTGAAGTCTACTTCGCCAACAACGGCCAGGTGAATGAAACCGCGCGTGAGCTGTTTATCCATCGCAACACGGTGCTGTACAGGCTGGAGAAAATTTCGGGGCTGCTGAATCTGGATTTGAAGAATACTGACCACCTGCTGCTGTTAAAGCTGGGGCTTATGTTTAGACATTTGATGCCGCACGACAGGCAGGCTTGATTTGAAAATATCTACAAGAAGGGTATCCCGTAGAAGCCTTCCGACTGCAGAATACCCTTTCACTTCTTCTTTATTGCGGACATTGTGGCCGATTGTAACATAGCTGGCTTTGTCTGCTTTGCAAGGATAAGAATATGCAGTGGTGCTCCAAGCTTCCCCTTAACCAGTTGTTCTGTAATGCCCATCTATTATTAACATCAGAATAAATTTTTTTACGAGTTACCCTCTCTTTATATATAGATCTAGTCTGTATGGGTCGAAAGTTACAAAAAGGTTCATTTTTCTGCTTCTTCGCTAAAGTGAATGTTAGATGTCTGTTT
>NZ_ASRY01000258.1 GCF_000520815.1 Paenibacillus maysiensis
GGTCTGAATTCAAATAAGCCGCATAAGTTGGTGGCAAAGTGGCGATCGTAATTGCATGCTCGTTCATGAAACGTTCGAACAGCTGATCATCCAAAATCGTCTCGGTTGACGGTATATATAAGGCCGCCCCGAAATACAGAGCGTTGAACATCTCCCAGCACGACGCATCGAACGATAGGCTGGCGAATTGCAGCACTCGATCCTGTTCGGTCGTGTGAAGCGTATGGGCAAACGTCAGTTTCAGGCTGACCAGCCCGCGATGCTCCAGCATGACCCCTTTGGGTTTGCCCGTCGTACCTGACGTATAGATGACATAAGCCAGATCGTTCGGACCGCTGGCCGGCTCCAGGTTCGAGCCATCGTCGCTGTAGGCCTGCTCGTCATCCAGCGCCACCACGGTCCCTTCGAACGGCACCTGCTGCAGCAGCTCCCTTTGAGTCAGCAGCAGCTGCGCGTTCGAGTTCTCCAGAATGTAGCGGATGCGTTCTTCCGGGTATTCCGGGTCGATCGGCACGTAGGCACCGCCAGCTTTCAGAACCGCCAGAATGCCAACGACCGTCTCCAGCGATCTCCTGGCCATCAAGCCTACCAGCTGATTGGGCAGCACGCCGACCGATCGCAGCGTCCGCGCCAGCCGGTTCGCCCGTTCGTTCAGCTCCGCGTACGAAAGCCGCCGTCCCTCAAAGACAACCGCCGTCGCTTCGGGCACCCGCTTCGCCTGCTCCTCCACGAGCTGATGAATCGTCCGATCACGGGGATAGTCCTTCTCGGTATCGTTAAAGCTTTGCAGCAATTGAAATTTCTCGTCCTCCGACAGCATGTCCGCCCGCACGATGTCCAGCTCCAACTCGTGAAGCCCCACGGCCAGCAGGCGATTCAGATGGCCGACGACCCGAGTCATGAACTCGGAGTCATATAAGTGCTCGTTATATGACAGCGCTAGCTGTATCGTCCCGCCGGTTAAGCTGAATTCGAAGGAACAATCCGTGACCACGTTTTGCCCGATTTCGTCCAGATGCAGCTCCTTAAGGGATACTAGCGTATGGACGACGGGTATCCCGCCTGCATATTGCAGGTCCAGCTTCTCCGTCATTTTCAAGAACGGAATATGTTGATGCTGAATCGCTTCCGGCAAGGAAGTCCTCAGCTCGCTCAGAAGCGTTCTAAAAGTCGCACCCGCCGAAAGCGAGTTTTTCAAAATGACCGTATGATTAACAGATCGGCGCGTCTCCGTCGGTTTCCGTAAAACCGGCATGCCGACCAGAATGTCAGAAGCGCCTGTATATTTATGCAAGAGCGACTGAACACCGGCGAGCAAAATCATAAAAGTGGCCAGCGGAGCGCCCTTGCTCATTTGAAGGACGCGCTGCGCCGCTTCCTCCGAAATCGAACCGCCGACGGTTGTCATAATGGGCGCCAGGGAGCTTGGAGCTTTGCTGTAAGGCAGCCGCGTCAAGGTATAATCGTCGCTACCGAATTTTTCGTTCCAAAACAACGTTTCTTTTTCAAAAGCCATCTGGATCGTTCCCCTCTCTTCATCGGTAAAAGCAATCCGGCGGAGCATATGCCGCAGCAACGCTCCAGCCTCGCTCCCCGCCTTTTCAAACATGTGACAACAATGTCAATGGCTTTCGCCAGGTCACCGCTTCGCTTGCCCGGTTGATCGCATGCGGCAATCCTCTGCCTAGCAGCTGTCCCGCTCGGCTCCCATGCGTGAAAGACAACAAAGAGCATCGTTCTACGCAAGAGATGCGGCTGCTTCCGGCTTCTCTGCTTCAATATGCTTGCTGCGGACGAGCCGCCCGAAGACGGGCTTTGGTTTAACATTGGGTTCGGAATTGGATTTGGGGGTGGACAAGAGATGTTCCTCCCATCGATGTAAGGCTTGCTGTAGGGTTCCGGCCGGCCAGCAGGAAGTCGGCCGTACCTCCGGATTCGGCACCGGAGCTGCCTTTGTTGAAGCCTATGTTTAAGGGATATTGATACACTCTATGTACGATTTGTGTATTCCCCCGCCTGGTGTGGATAAGTAAAGATCCGGCTGCGGGGTAGTGAGCTTTTCCTGACGATTAGATGTGACGATGGTGCTGCATGAGGCTCAAAGAATGCTCCGTGGCCATTGTATACATATCCAGACCGTGCATAATCCGGTCGGAGGTCAAGTAATCGAGAACCCGGCCCTTGATATAATCGTTGTTATGACCGTAATTCAGTGCCCCAGCACCTGCAAAAAAATCAATATATGCTCTTCCGTCCTCAGAATATAACAGGTCCCCCTTGGCCCGGTCGAATACCACCGGAAAGCTTCTGCAGTAAGATCTTACGTTGGATTCCAGCTTTTCAAAAATGCTCACGCGCTTCATCCTCCATCGGAATTGGGATAAGGTTGGCTTCATCCTTTCTGAACCTTCTGACGTCATGGAGCAACATATTCTCGGCTGTCATTTTCCACAATTGTCGGTCCCCGCATGCCGGCTTGCTGGGTAGCCAGTGGACTGGTCTCTCGCGCACAGCTTGGATAGGTATAAAAACCATCCAATTCTATTTTCTATCATAATTGGAAAGGTAACCTAGGTAGAATTATATCAAAATTTCGAAGAATGTATAGTAAAATTTTAGTTAAATTTGGTCTGTCCAACATAAGGTGTTAATATTTTGCCTAAAAAGAGCGAATGGAGAAGAAACGCTGGGAATGGTTTGCCATCAATCGAGGAATTCGACGCGTGTCGACATTCAGGCGGGGTGCCGGCCGATTTGGGAGATCTTCCCTGTAGACATTCTCTACCGGTGCTCCGAATCCCTGCGCTTTGCGATAACTTAACATGATTACCTGACGAATTTCTGGAAGCCTGGCTGGAAACCTGACTGGATGTCAGCTGGATATTCTGCTTGAAAATCCGTTGGATACTCGGTTGGAACACCTGATGACTGCCCGGCTGGAAGCTGGCCGCAGCGTCCGCCCGGATGGCAGCCGGCATAGTTTTGTATCCCGCCGTCTTCACTGCGCCTCTGCTAGAGTAAAGGGCAGATAAATTCTGCCCCTCCTCATCAAACCGTACGTGAGGTTTTCCCTCATACGCTTTCCGATGTTCGTCATTCATGTGCATGCAGATTACAATAGCGTTCTGAGTCCGAGTTGAACGGACAATGATTTCACTTCGCGTAATGAGTTCCTCCATCGAGCGCGTTGACGCTTCTTGGCATACCATTTTGTGAGTCGCTGAAGGATGTACCAGTCACGTTTAGCCATCTTCCTTTGGCTGTAGGTCGTAACGTAGTAGTTACGCCAACCCTGTATTTTCGGGTTTAAGTATTCCAAATGTTCTTGGAATGATTTGTGACGCATATTCGCAGGGGCTAGTCGTTCCTTCACGACTTCCCTAATCGCTCCTCTGCCTTACGAACACAGCCATTGTTGGGTCGTATAATATACTTGGCTTTCGGAAGTTTCGGCCTTCGTCTTTCGGTGATGTATGCCTAGGAAGTCGAAGCCTTCTTCTCCTGTCCATAGTCCGACGATTCGCGTTTTGGTCGGGTGTAACGTTAACTCCAGACGTTCCATTATCGTTCGAATGATCTCGTATGCCCGATCCGCATCCTTCTTGGGGATATATTGGCGCTTTACGGGTTGCGGATGGTAGTCGCCTTCTTTAAGAAGTCGATGACATTCGTGCACGAAGAACATTTCTCCTTGCTTCTCAATATCAGCTAGCGTCTCCCCATCAATTCCAGCAGAGCCCTTATTGGCTCGTACTCTCCGCCATGCTTCCCACAGGATGTCTAACCGGTAGACCTTGTCATACAGAGCGTGAAATCTTCGTTTCTTGCTTTCCTTGGCCGCATGACCTAGTTTCTCTTGGAGTTGTTGAACGTTTTCCTTTGGTGTCGTTAGCCGTTTGGCATTCACTGACTCGTACCTCCTTAAGAAACATGAACAAAGCAGGGCTCCTTTCCTCCCGCAGGTTGTGTTGTCCTGCGTTCCTCGGTGTAGAGTCGAAGGAGGTCGATGGCCATCATGACTGATTAAACATTGCTCAAAAAAACAATTTTTTCCTATGTTGAAGTATGAATTTCGCTTAATAAGTATTCCATTTCACAAATCACTGTTTTGGATTGAATACCACTTATTCTTGCTTTATTTATAAGCTGGGCTTTAGAAATGAAGGTTGAATGTTTTCGTAATTGATGGAAGGCCCAATGCAGCTTTCTGAGTTGAAACTCCTCCATAGATTCTTTGACATTATTTATAAATTCATTAAGTCTCGGCATTTTCTTTATGTGTTTGTAGAAGATGTTGGAATTCATCCCTAATCTTCTTGATACTTTAGAAATAGACCTTCTTACTGGCTGATCAGAGGTGTTAATCTCAATTACAATTCTCTCCACCTTATCTAATAGCTCAATATCTCGTTGATTCCAATCCGCGAATGTTTTATTAGTCAATTTTTCTGCAGCAACTTGTTAGAAGGTTTGATAGAATGTGCAATAAATTTTATACTTTCTTCTTGTTTTACTGTAAGTAACATATCCGTAGTCATAATGATGGGAAGCTTATTCTTGGGGTCAGTTGGATGTTTAATGCCTAACTTTTGTGCAATATAGAGGGTTTTATCTAGGGGTAATAAAGGAAATTGTTCGCGAATATCAATCACTTGCTCTGACCACTCCATTTGGTAATGATGTGCCAATTCAAAGTGTTCAGACAGATAATGGTGAAGTCGACCACTTTTCCAACCAAGAATTCGAGTAACTATCCCTATTGAAGGTACATCATGTACAGTCAACCAAGGTTTATATTCCGAAAAGTGGCCTTGACCTCTTCCTTCTTTGATTTTCCGTTGAATAGATGCTATAGAGTTACTTGATCGAATTTTGATCATTATTCACCTTCTTTTTTAGAACTACTAAATCAGAGTAAAGTTCAGTTATCTTTTTCTACTCATAAGATATATTTTAGTTTTACTTCAAAATACAAATGTAGAATATAACAACTCACAGCTTTATACAATAGCAAAGTAATATTTTTTAGCTATATTTTACTTCGTAGCCTATTCATAGGCTACTCGTAGGGTACAGTAGGGTATGAATAGGCTATAATATGGGCTATAAGTAGGTATAATTAGTAAGCAGATGGGTCGGATATTCTCAATAGAGGTGAATTCATGAATACTTTGGGACAGCGATGTAGAAATTTAAGACTACTCCATAAATGGACACAAGAGGAACTTGCTAATAAAATCGGGGTAACCAAAACAGGTTGTTTCTAATTGGGAGCGAGATGTAGCACGACCTGAAATTAATCATTTAATATCTTTAGCAGAGGTTTTTGATGTTACAACCGATTATTTACTTTGTATTGCTAATCAAATGACGTTCCCCTACTGTGTGGACTCAATTGATACAATTCATTCGGACCTTAATAACGAGAAAATCAAAAAATCCTTTGATCTTTTAGCATTTCTAAATTCTGGTTTTCGAATTGAATTAAATGGGCAGGTATTAGAACAAGAAGATTTGAATCTAATCGATAAAAATATTACCTTTTTAATGGAGCATTTTGTCTCTCTTTTAAAGAAAAGATATAGTAAATAGAAAATTTTAGTACTTATTAGTTCGCTTAAAGAAGTAGCGCCTCACACCTTCTTTTACAATTTAATTAACTATGTGATAGCTGAAGTTTTACTTTTAGGGATAGTCCTTCAATATTTCTTTTGCAAGTTTGGATCGGCTACACTAAGTTGGACAGAAAAAATA
>NZ_ASRY01000259.1 GCF_000520815.1 Paenibacillus maysiensis
GCAGCACCAGATGACGTTTCGCAAGCTCCATCCAGCTCCTCTCGAAAAGCTGGACGTCGAGCGCTCCCCGCATCGTAAACCGCGTCTGCTCGAAGTAAGCGGCCGTTTGCCGGTCAAGCGCGCTGTGGAACCACATGCCCTTCTGCATCGGCGTAAGCGAGTAAATATTTTCAATTTCCCCGAGATGGCCCGAGCGCTGGGCGATTTGCTCCAATTCCGCGATGGTCAAGCCTTTAAATTGCACGTCGCTCGGCGTCAATTCGGTGTTTTCTTTGCCTGCGCAGTGGGTAATGAGCTCTCGGAGACTTTGCTCAAGCCGCTGAGCGAAGGCTTCCATCGTTTCCTTGCGATACTGCTTCCGGCTGTAGCTGAGATCGAGCGATAAAGCGCCGTCCAGCACCATGCCGTTGATATCCAGCACAAAGCTGCGGGCCTGCCGGTCGCTGGCCGGGCTGCCGCTGGAATAAGAAGATATGCCGATCTCGTCCTGGTTGACATCATCGTCGAACTGGCCGAGGTAGTTAAAATTAATTTCCGGCTCTGCGCCCCAAACAAAGCCATCCTCCGATTTGGAGAGATAGCGGCATACGCCGTACCCAAGCCCCTTGTTCGGAATGCGGCGCAAGCTTTCCTTGACCTGTTTAATCTGATAGGCCAAATCCCGGTCGGTTTCCGACTCCAGGACGACCGGAAACTTGGTCGTAAACCAGCCGACTGTGCGCGTGATGTCGATATCCGTTCCGATCGATTCGCGTCCGTGTCCTTCGAGATTGATCCGCACCCGTTCGTGTCCCGTCCACTTGCGAACGGCTATGCCGAGCGCCGTTACCAAAATATCGTTCATTTCGGTGTTGTAGGCTCGGTGAACCCGCTTCAGCAGCAGCTCCGTTTCTTCGGGAGTCAAACGGACGAACAGCGATTCGCTGTCCTGCTGCGTCGTAACGTCCGCCTCCAGATCCTTCGGCATGGCCGGAACCGCAATTTGTTCCACGGCCTGCCAATAGGCCCGTTCCTTCGCCATCTCCGGGCTTTGCGCGTAAGCGGCCAGCTGCTCGGACCAAGTGCGGCACGCATCCGTTTTCGCCGGGAAACGAATTTCCTCGCTTTTGCCGGCCTGCTCGTAACCCAGGGCGAAATCCTCCATCAAAATGCGCCAAGACACGCCGTCCACCACGGCATGATGAACCGCGAGCAGCAAATGATCGCCGTCCGCGCACCGGAACAGTCCCGCATTCACGAGGGGCCCGTTCTCCAGATCGATGCCCGCTTGAATGTCCGTTGCCTTCGCTTCCACAGCCTGCGCGGTATTCTCCACATCCTTGAAGTCGAACACGTCCAGCGTGAACAGCCCGCCTTCCTGAATCGCGCGGTTCCGCGCGCTAAACCCTTGTTCCGTCTTGCGGAACACCATCCGCAAGGCGTCATGATGCTCGGCCAGCTTTTGCAGC
>NZ_ASRY01000260.1 GCF_000520815.1 Paenibacillus maysiensis
CACGAATGTGTTACGCCCGAGGATGTAGCCGAGCGTATCCGGCTCGGCATGTATGCCAAAATGCGGCAAGGCTCCGCATGGCATGATGTGGCCGAGACCATCCGCGCCAGCACGGAAATGGGTCTCGATACCCGGCGCATGATGTTGGTGACGGATGACCGTAGCGCGGAATCCTTGCTCCATGAGGGACAGATGGATTTCGTCGTGCGTCATGCCATTGCGCAGGGCGTCAAGCCCGTGACCGCGTTTCAGATGGCTACGCTGAATACGGCAGAGCGCTTCGGCGTAGCGCGGGATATCGGCTCGATTATTCCGGGAGCGATTGCCGATATTATTTTGCTCGATG
>NZ_ASRY01000261.1 GCF_000520815.1 Paenibacillus maysiensis
TAAAAGCTGCTGTCAATGGCCGCTTCGGTAACGCCATAGCTGTTGATGATGCGGAATTGTCCGCCGAATCTTTCCTGCAGCAATCGGTAATCGGTGACACTGCAAGCATCCGAGCTGGTAATCAGCAACTGCATGGAGCTAACGTCCAGCCCTTCTTCATAAATATGCTGCATGAACGGCAGGATGAGCGCAGGCGTCGATTCGAATACCGTAATGTTTTGGTCCCGAATCCAGCCGTATAAGAGGTTCGGATCAATCCGGTCATCCTTCGGCACAATCACCATCGTGCCTCCGTTATACAGCGTCCGCGCGATGTCTCCGACGAACACGTCAAACGAGAAGCTGGCCAGCTGCAGCAGCCGCACCGGAAACTGATCCAACCGGTACTCGCGACGGTACGCATCCGCCGTATTCACGAGACTACCGTGCTCGATCATGACGCCTTTCGGGCGTCCCGTCGTACCCGAGGTGTAAATCACATAAGCCAAGTCTTGCGGGGCGCTGCCGGCAGATTCAAATTCCACGGCTAAGGCATCCCCGTTATAAATCTGTTCATCGTCCATGGCATAGACAGCTTGAAGCTTCAGCCGGTCATCGGCCAACCAACCTCCGGCCCGCTCCAACAGATGACGCTGCGTAAGCAGCACCGATGCATCGCTATCGCTGAGCATGTACTCAATCCGCTCCGCCGGATAATCGGGGTCCAGCGGTACATAGGCTCCGCCAGCTTTCCAAACGGCGAGCACCCCGACCAGCAGTTCCACCGAACGCTCCGCCCAGATCCCCGTAATCGTCTCCCTTCCCACGCCCTGTTCGCGAAGGAGAGAAGCCAGCCGCTCGGCGCGTTCGTTCAATTCGCCGTAGGTCAGCTGTTTGTCCATGTAGACGACTGCCGGATGATCCGGAATTTCCCGGGCAAACTTTTCAACATACCGATGAAACGCTTCTCCCTCGCTCAGCCCTGCCACCGGCGGGTTAAAAACGTTGAGAATGCGGTGTCTCTCCTCATCGCTCAGCAGAGAAATCTCGCGTACCGGCAGTTCGGGAGTCTGAAGAAACTGGTCCAGAACGGTTACATACTGTTCCATAATCCGATCAATCTCGGCCGTCTCGAACAGGCCGGTACGATAGGAAGCATGGAGAATTACATGGCCTTCATTTAGCATATGGTCGAAGCGCAGCAGCAAATCGTCCATCTCGTGCCTAGCGAAGTGAGCCTCCAGGCGTACCTTGATTTCTTCGTACTCCACGATTTTCAAAGGCAGATATTCCAGAGACGTGCGGAACAGCCCCGAAAGATCGTTGCGGCCGTGTTGTTCGCGTAAATCCTGGATCAATTGGTTATAAGGGTATTTCTGATACCGCAGATCCGCCGTATTTTCCTTGGAAACCGTTTGGATCAAGGAAAGCACGTGCCTGTCTGGATTCAGACGAATCCGCGTAGCCACGGTGCTGACGAACATGCCGATCGTTTCTTTTTCCTTCTTGCTGGTGCGATTGGCGAAAACCGTGCCGACCGGAACATCGGTGCTGTCGGTCAGCTTGTACAATAAGGCGTACATGGCGGACAGAAATAACGTATATAAGCTGACCTGATATTGTTCGCTGAAGGCCAGAATGCGTTCATACCGGGAACCGTCCAAAGTGATGGCCAGTTTATTGGATTCGCTGCCGATCGAGAATGGCGGATACGATTTAATGCCGGTCGTTTCAGGCAAAGTGTTGTACTTCGTCAGCCAGTATTCCTTGCCTTTTTGATAACGCTGCGATTGCTCATATTCACGCTCCGCGGAAATATAATCCAGATAGGAAGGGGCCTGGTAACTGCTGGAGATGCCTTTGCGCAGTTCCAGGTATTTTTCCATCACCGCATGCAGCAAAGCATTGACGGACAAGCCGTCGGCGATAATATGATTTACCGTCAAATTGAGCCATACTTGGCCGTTCGCAAAATGGATAATCGTAAATTGGTAGAGGTGTTCGTCGAACACGCTGGCCGGTTTTTCGCTTACTTCTTTCACCCAAGCATAGAATTGTTCGGTTGTGCCTATTTCGAGGCGGCTTATCCTAGCTTGGACATTCTCCGGCTCTTCGAACCACTGCGTTGGATTTTGCAAATCCCCGCTAATGCGGATTCGGAAAGCGTCATAGGTTTTGACGATCTCTGCCGCCGCTTGCTCCAGAAGCTGTGTGTCGATCTCGCCCGTAATCTGGTAGGTCGCGGAAAGCATCGTGATGGACGTTCCCGGATTCATAATTTCCATGAACCATATTCGGCGCTGGGCTTGCGTTAATCCATATTGCTCGTTGGTATTATTCTCTCTCACATCGACACACTCCCGGTTTAGAGATTCTTTATAGATAGGCTTTGTACCTAGATGTCACTTAGTCACTCTTAAGAAGAACCGCGCAGGCCATTCCCGGAACGGCTCCTTCGGACTCTTCCCCATTTTTCGTGTCTCCGCTTTCTGGTAACTACCGGTTATAAAGTCATACCTTGGATTACTAAAAGACTCTGTCGCATTCGCAAGCAGGAAGCCGCCCGCCGTAAAGCAGGTCTAGCCGTACAGCCGGGCGTAATAACCCCCGAGCGCCAGCAGGTCCTGATGGCAGCCCCGCTCGACGACCGTCCCTTGGTTCATGACGGTAATCAAATCCGCATGTTCCACGGTGCTGAGACGGTGGGCGATCAGAATGGTGGTGCGCCCCTTCATCAATACGTTCAGGGCCTGCTGTACCCAATACTGGGATTCGTTATCCAGCGCGGAAGTCGCTTCGTCCAGCAGCAGAATCGGGGCGTTTTTGAGAATCGCCCGGGCGATCGCAATTCGCTGCCTTTGTCCGCCCGACAACGACGCTCCTCTCTCTCCCACCGGCGTTTTATACTGTTCAGGAAGTTCCTGAATGAAATGGTGAGCGTACGCCGCTTTGGCCGCTTCGATCACTTCTTCATCCGTTGCATCCGGGTTGCCGTAGCGGATGTTTTCCTCAATCGTGCCGGTAAACAAGAACGGCTCCTGCGGAACGTATGCAATCTGCCTGCGGATTTCGTCCAGCGTATAATGGCCGAACGGTTTGCCTTGGAGCAGGATTTCTCCGCTGTCCACAGGATAAAAGCCGAGCAGCAGCTTGATCAGCGTACTTTTGCCGCTGCCGCTGGCCCCCACGATAGCGGCGACCTGGCCGGGAAACACCTGCATGGACATGTCGACAAGCACCTTTTTATCCGCCTGATAGGAAAATTCCACATCGCGAAACTCCACCGCAGCCTCCGACACGAGCTCGCTGTGAGGAGATCCCAAACGCTCCGGTTCCTCTTCCTCTCTTAGTACCTCTTGAATCCGGTGAGCGCCCGCGAGCGAATTTTGGATCATCGACAGAACCATCCCCAAGTTCAACAAGGCGTGCGTCAGATTCACTTGCAGAACCGCCAGGGCGGCGACGCTTCCCATTCCCATCAGTCCGTAGGCATAAAGAAGACTGCCGATGACGATGATGCCGCAGAACGTGACGTAGCTGATAAAATGATTCACCGCAGCCTGCATGCCGTTCTTCTGCGCGGTTTGCCGAAGCGTCTGCGTCATTTGTTCGTTCAACGCCTCGTACTGGCCGTAAATCGTGCGGATGCGGAACAGCTTCACAATTTGAATGCCGCCCATAAAATCTTTGAATTTTTCGGTCATTTTACCGAGCGTTTGCAAGCCTTGTTCGGACAAGGCGCGAATATCCCGCGCAAATTTCAGGCTGACCACGGAGGACAGCAGCAGAATGACGAAGGATACGCCGGCAAACCGCCAATCGATCAACACCATGGAGACAATGGAGCCGATGCAAAAGACAACTTGAAGCAGCAAAACGAAGTAAACCTGCGAGAATGTAAACTCAACGGTCGTTACGTCGTTGTTCACCCGCGACAGCAAGTCCCCATGGTGCGTCTGCTCCAGGAATCTCGGCCGCACCCGGCACAGCTTGTCATAAAGACGTTCGCGGATATTCAGCACAGTCAGCTCGACACTGCGCTGGTATAAGTAAATGAACCAGGGAGAAATCACATTTTCCAGGAACAAGGCCGCGCCCAAAATAATAAAGGCTTCCAACATCAGGGACGTATCTCGGGACACGGCGAAATCAACCAAGTTATGTACGACCAAGCTGAAGGCGATCAGGAACAATGTCTGGGTGAGCGCCGTCACGGCCAGGCCAATGGCGTACTGGGTTTTGCGCTTGCGGTTCATAAACATCAGCAAGTAGCCGAGTTCTTTCACTTGCGAGAGCCATCCGCCCTTTTTCATGTGTACGCCACCTCCCTGCGTTCGGCAGACTCGGTAAATTCCTGATAGTACGACTGGGCGTACAGTCCCTTCATCTTCAGCAATTGTTCATGAGTGCCCTTTTCAACAATACTCCCCTGTTCCATGACCCAAATTTCGTCGGCGTTTTGTACTGTAGAAAGCCGGTGGGCAATAACCATCGTCGTTCTCTGCTTCATCAATACGCCCAGCGCTTCCTGAACCGCGCTTTCCGACTCCGGATCAAGAGCCGACGTTGGCTCGTCCAGCAGCATAACGGGAGCATCCTTCAGAAAAGCCCGGGCCATTGCAATGCGCTGGCGCTGCCCGCCGGACAAAAAGCCTCCGCGCTCTCCGACATACGTCTGGTAGCCGTCGGGAAGCTGCATAATGAAGGAATGCGCCTGAGCGGCTTTGGCGGCTTCGATAATCTCGTCCATCGACGCTACTTCCCGCCCGTAGCCGATATTTTCAGCGATCGTGCCGCTAAACAAATATGAATCCTGGGTTACCACGGAAAAATGCGACCGAAGCTGCTCCAGATCGGCGCCGTGGATCAGGCTGCCGAACACGCGGATCTCGCCCTGGTCCTCCGGAAGCGGATAAAAGCCGCATACAAGCTTAAACACCGTGCTCTTCCCTCCGCCGCTCGCTCCGACAAGCGCGATCGTCTTCCCTTCCGGCACCGAGAAGCTAACATTCCGCAGGATCGGGGAGCTCTCCTCATACCCGAAGGTTACGTTCTGAAACTCGATGGGGGCGGCGCTCGCTTTCGGAAGCGAACGGCCATTTTCCGTTTCGGTCGGCTGCTCGACGATTTCGGAGACCCTTCTCAGGGCACCGGCCATTTCGAACGTCCGCGTGATGAGCTCGGGAATATGCTCCAGCGGCTCCAGACACAGATTCAGCAAGTACAGGAAGGCGATCAGCTCTCCCGCGCCTAGCTGCCCTTTGTAGATCAAATAGCTTCCGTAACTGACGGCGAAAATGATCGGGCTGATCATCAGCGTGGAAAGCAGCGGGTTGACCCAGGCTTCCCGCTTTTTCACGGCCAGCTTTTTTTGGGCCGTCAATTGCAGCAGCACTTGGTAGGAGCGAGATAACATGCCGGATAGCAGGTAGCTTTTTACAATAGGCATACCCCCAAGCGTATCCTGGAGGTTGACGTTCATTCGGCCCATGTTCGCCTGGGCTTCCTCCGTCAACCGCTCCAACTGCTTGCCGATCCATTGGGAAACCAGCAGCGCTACGGGAAATAACAGCAGGCTGTACAGCATCAGCTCCCATTGGAGGTAGATCAAATAAGCGAAACAGCCGATGAACAACAGCGGATGATAAAACCACTGGGCGAGGTCCCGAATCATAAACTGCTGGATGAGCTGCAGATCGTTGTTGATTCGCGACAATACGTCGCCGGAGTGCTGCTTTTCCAAATAGGAGACCGGGAGTTTGCCGATATGACGCATGACATGGTTGCGGATATCCTGCACCGCAGAGGCGCTGCTTCGCTCCACGCCGAAGCTCATGAAATACTTCGCCGGCACACCGATCAAGATGACCACAAAGACCGTGTACACGATTTGCAGAACGATTGGCCCCGCCCCCTTCTCGGCCTGGGTGGTCAGCTGCTCGATCAAACTTCCCGTCCATATCTCAATAACAGCGGCGGCAATTGCGGACAAGGTACCGACGATCATCCAGCCTTTGTGACGGCTTACATAGGACATCAGCCAGCGGAACGCTTTCCAGGCGGCGTAAGCGGTTTGGCGCTTGGAAGGCGCCGCTGTGCCTTGTTCTAGAACAGACGGCTGGCGGTCAGCTTCCATGCAGTACCCCGGCCTCCGCTTCGATCTGCCGCTTGACTTGCTCTAAGATGTCCCGGATGACAACGGCCGTTTCGTCCACGCGCGCGAGTTCCAGCAATTCCTCGTGCGCGCCCTCCAGCCGGTAATCGGCGTAAGCTTGCGTCGTTGCCCCCCGCCAGGAAGGCAATTGGTGCTCCAGGCGGAACGCTTCGCTGTCCTTCGCAATCAGTTCGTAAATCCGGGCCGGGATCGTGCCGGAATTAATAAGCTGCGCTTCGTACGCCAAGGTCGCTTTGACCTTCCGATGAACCCGCTCCCGCACGAGCGGGTTGCTCATTAATTCCTTCTCTTCTTCGTCGAAATCGGCAAGCGTTTCTTCAAGCTCTTTCTCCGACGTTTCGGAAGGCGTCAGCGTGTCCTTAATCCACGAGTCCACCATGAGCACGTCCGTTACGGAATACCCTCTTTTCTCCATCGTTTTGACTACCTCGAACGTCAGGTTGCCTCCGAAGCAGTAGCCGAGCAGCACGTAAGGTCCTTCCGGCTGGATGCGGACGATCTCGTCCACATAACGGTTCAGCATGGCCTCGTAATCGGCGGCATCGTCGATAAAATCAATGCCGTAGAGCACGAACCGGCCGTCGAGCCTGCTTGCGAGCTCTCGGTAACCGATGCCGAAGCCGCTGCCCGGAGGGAAGCAGAACACGTTCAGATCTCCTGCTTTATTCAGCTTAATGAAGGAGTCCCCCCCTTTATCCAGGCCCAGATCCCCCTCTCCGAAAGCCATGGCTTCAACTGTTACATTATGGAATTGGCGGTTCAGCGGTATCTCAATGCCCGTTTCATCGTAAACGGCTTGAACGAGCCTCATCAGACTTAACGAATTGCCACCCAACTCAAAAAAGTTATCCTTTACGCCGACCTGCGGAACGCCAAGCGTATCCTGCCAGACGCGGGCGATCTTCATTTCGAGCAGCGTTCTCGGCGCGACATATTCCGCTCCTCCGGCCGCGGATTCCTCCGGCGCGGGCAGCGCTTTGCGGTCGATTTTCCCGTTCGGGGTCAGCGGCATCCGCGAAAGCTGCACGAGGTGCGAAGGAATCATATACCCCGGAAGCTGCTTGGCGAGCTCCTCCTTGAGTTCATGCGCCGCCAGCCTCGTTTCCGCGACGTAATAAGCGACAAGCTGCTTTTGGCCGTTCGCGTCGTCGCGGTCGAGCACCTTGGCTTCTTGCACGGCGGCGATCTTCAGCAGCTGCTCTTCGATCTCGCCGATTTCGATCCGGTAGCCGCGGATTTTGACCTGATGGTCGATCCGCCCCCGGTATTCGATGTTGCCGTCCGGCAGCCAGCGGGCGAGATCTCCCGTCTGGTAAAGGCGTTCTCCCGGCGCAAACGGATGTTCCACGAACTTCTCTGCCGTTAGCTCCGGATGGTTCAGGTAACCTCTCGCAAGCCCCACGCCTGCCACGCACAGCTCGCCGTCCACTCCCGGAGGCACAAGCTGCAGGTGGGCATCCAAAATAAAAATCCGGTGATTGGCCAGCGGGCGCCCGATCGGAATGACTCTGCGCTCCGGCTGCTCCTCATCCGCATCCCAAAGCGTCGTAACAATCGAAGCTTCGGTAGGGCCGTAAGCATTGAAATAGTGGACCTTCGGTTTCCACTGCTGCACGAATTCGGCCGATACCGCCGAGCCTCCCGTTACGAGCTTCGTTAAGCTGGGAAGGCGGTCCGGGTTCAAATAAGCGCTGTACGTCGGAGGCAAAATCGCCGCCGTAATCGCATGCTCGTTCATATAACTCTCGAACAGGCGGTTGTCGAGAATCGTCTCGGCCGTCGGGATGTACAAAGCCGCGCCAAAATAGAGCGCTTTGAACACTTCCCAGCAGGACGCGTCGAACGACAGGCTGGCGAATTGAACGATCCGGTCATGCTCCGTGATGCCCAGCCTGTCCGCGAACATCAGCTTCAAGCTGACCAAACCGCGATGCTCCAGCATGACCCCTTTGGGTTTGCCC
>NZ_ASRY01000262.1 GCF_000520815.1 Paenibacillus maysiensis
CTATACCAGCTAATAGCATGTCAAGATTACCAGTAAAATGACCATAAATCTTATGTTATAGTTAAAATAGGCAAGTCAAATAACCCTCCATTTCGGACAGCGTTTTGGAAGGTTAAACCAATTGTAATTGTTAAGCCAGACGGAATGCCTTTTTACTTTTCAAGATGGCATGGAGCCAATGAACTAGCTTGTTTGCACATGCGACCAATGCTACTTTATACGGCTTACCCTCGCTTCTTTTGCGTTCGTAAAATTCTTTGAGTCGAGTGTTGCGAGAACGAATAAGTCCACACTGAACAGCCATCACGAGCGCGTAACGCAACTGCCTGGACCCACGTTTCGTGATTCGGTTTCGAGTTGCTGTAAACTTACCGGAAGCAAAGACACTCGGGTCAATGCCTGCAAAGGCGACTAGCTTTTTAGGATGATCAAATCGGTCGACTTCTCCAATTTCAGATAAAATTGTTGCCGCAATTTTATGCCCAATACCGGGAATCGACTGAATTAATTCATACTCTTCAATTTCTTCAGCCAGAGCATCTATGTTCTGTTCCAATTCAGTAAGATGCTCTTGGTACTGAAGAATGAGGGTAA
>NZ_ASRY01000263.1 GCF_000520815.1 Paenibacillus maysiensis
TGCGGCGGCCAACGGATTCTTGGATGCTTATGCTGCCGAGCGCAATCGTCTGGTCGCTCGCGGGCAACGCCAAGGCCGCACGCTTGCGATCGACTGGCCGCTCTGGCAAGACGGCGGAATGCAGGTGGATGCAGAGACGGAGCAATGGATGAGAGAGCATACGGGGATGATCCCGCTGGAGAGCCGGAATGGGATTCGGGCTCTCTATCAGGGCTTGGCCATCGGGTGCGATCAGGTGATGGTGGTGCAAGGCGACCTCGCCCGGATCACGGAGAAGCTGCACCCGCTGTTCCCTGCCCCTGCTGCCCGCCCGGTTCACAGCGTGGCTGGCCATGTGCAAGCGAGAGTGCTGCAGATGGCCTCGGACTTGCTGCAGGTCAGACCTGATGAACTGGATGCCGAGGCCGAGTGGCTGGACTACGGGATCGATGCGTTTCTGATGAATGAGCTGGCCGATCGTCTCGACGAGGAGTTCGGCCTGGATCTGACGCCGAGCACCTTCTCGGAACTGCCGACGATCCAGCAGGTGATCGACCTGCTGACAGGCGAGACCGACAAGCAGGTTTCCGCAGCTCCGATCCCGACTGCCAAGGAAGAGGCGGTTCTGGCGAGCGCAGCGGCCGATTTTTTCAAAAAGCAGCTGTCCTCCGTCCTGGGAGTTCCGGTTGAGAGCATCGAAGCGTCTGCGCCGCTGGAAGTGTACGGCATCGACTCGATCATGGTGATGCAGCTGACCCGTCAATTGGAAAAAACGTTCGGTGTGTTGCCGAAGACGCTGTTCTTCGAGTACCAGAACATTCGCGATCTGACCAGGTACTTTTTGAAAAATCACCGTGCCCATCTGATCGACCTGCTCGGGGTCGAGGAGCGACCGGCAGAGCCTGCATCGGTTTCGGTGGCAGCGCCTGTGCAGAAGGTCGTCGCGCCGGTTCGCGCGGCGGTCAAGGAGCCGACCAAACAGAGCGGCGCGCTCGACATCGCGATCATCGGGCTGTCAGGGCACTACCCGCAGGCGGATGATCTGGAGGCATTCTGGAACAACTTGCGCGAGGGTCGGGACTCGATCACCGAGATTCCAAAGGAGCGCTGGGATCACAGCCCGTATTATGACCCGAATCGCAGCAAGCGTGGCAAGACGTACAGCAAGTGGGGCGGGTTCGTGCGCGATGTCGACAAGTTCGACCCGCTGTTCTTCAACATCGCACCTCGGGAAGCTGAGATCATGGACCCGCAAGAGCGCCTGTTCCTGCAGTCCGTGTATGAGGCGATGGAAGATGCGGGCTACACCCGCGACACGCTCGTGTCAGGCGGGGAATCGGGCGAGGAGCGCAATGTCGGGGTCTACGTCGGGGTGATGTACTCGGAGTATCAGCTCTACGGAGCGGAGGAGACGCTGCGGGGCCGTCCGATGGCCTTGTCGGGCAACCCGTCGTCGATCGCCAACCGCGTGTCCTATTTCTTCAACTTGCATGGCCCGAGCCTTGCGGTCGATACGATGTGCTCCTCGTCGCTCACGGCGATTCATCTGGCCTGCCAGAGTCTGGAGCAAGGCGACTGCGAGCTGGCCGTGGCCGGCGGGGTCAACCTGTCCTTGCATCCGAACAAGTACCTGATGCTCGGCCAAGGCAAGTTCGCGTCGAGCAAAGGGCGCTGTGAGAGCTTTGGTGAAGGGGGCGACGGGTACGTGCCGGGTGAAGGCGTCGGCGCTGTGCTGCTCAAACCGCTCGCCAAGGCGTTGGAGGACGGCGACCAGATCTACGGCGTGATCAAGGGGACGGCGGTCAATCACGGCGGCAAGACCAACGGCTACTCCGTCCCGAATCCGAATCTGCAAGCTCGCGTGATCGGACGCGCGTTCAAAAAGGCCGGCATTCACCCGCACTCCCTCTCTTACTTGGAAGCGCACGGCACGGGAACGGCGCTCGGCGACCCGATCGAGATCGCCGGATTGATGAGAGTCTTCCAAGAAGACACGGCAGACACGCAATTCTGCGCGATCGGATCAGTCAAATCGAACATCGGCCACTGCGAGAGTGCGGCTGGCATCGCGGGCCTGACCAAAGTGCTGCTGCAGATGAAGCATCGCCAGCTGGTGCCGTCTCTGCACGCAGACGTGCTGAACCCGAACATCGACTTTGGTCGGACGCCGTTCGTCGTGCAGCGGGAACTGGCGGAGTGGAAGCGCCCGCTGCTGGAGGTGGACGGCGAGCTTCGCGAGGTTCCGCGCATCGCTGGCATCTCGTCGTTCGGAGCGGGAGGTTCCAATGCGCATCTTGTGATCGAGGAGCATGTGCCGGAGGTAGCACCGCGAGCGGCTACCCGTATCGAGCAGAACCGTCC
>NZ_ASRY01000264.1 GCF_000520815.1 Paenibacillus maysiensis
TTACCCATCCAATAGAGCGAAGAGCCATTTTTCTTTGAACATCTTTATCCATAAAGTATATCTCCTTTAAAATAAAATAATATATTATCGGCTATATTATAATGTCAATTTTCACATGGATTAGAGTATTCGATAGCTACATATTTCCCTTCAGACACTCTCACGTTCGGTCTAAGGCTGTTATTTGTGTCGTTAGGGGTATAATAATCAAGCATTCGAGAAATCGGGCTGTAATGAGGTAATAGCACCTCTAATTAACTCAAAGAACCATTTGACTGTATTTGTAGCTCCTTCAGCAAATCTATCACTGATTTCAGGATGCACAGCACCATACAACAATCCAAAAACAATAAGAGCAAGAATAATAATAGATGGAATTTTCTGTTTATCAAAAGTAATTATGTTTTTCACCCACTTGTTGATTTGTTAAATTCTTCTTTTTATTATAACAGGGAATAGGATGCACAGTCACATGCTTGTCCTCTCCAAGAGGTCACAAATGCGGTCACAAAATTCAGTCATTTATAAGATTTTAATAGAATTAATCAGTACAGATTAGTAAATTGAAAACAGCTATGAAAGCTTGTCCTGCTTGACTTTAAGGCTTAAACAGCGAAAAATTTCACTATCCCAAATTCGGTACATCTTAGACGCGCCGCACATGATGTAACCACGGGAATTGGAGATGGTCAACAGCGTTGTTTTAGGCAGTTTGACCTCAACTCCGATAAATGTATGCTCACCCACCTGTACGGGTTCCATGTGTATCATTGTCCTCACGTGCACCTCCTCTTTGTTCATCCGGGATATTTTATGCAGCATTTGCGCGTGAGTGTGGACACCCGTGGATATGTATTGAATTTTAGTACACTAATTTTGTGGAGAACCATCCCTAACTCCTTACAAACAAAAAGGCTAGACGGGCAATCCCATCCAACCTTCTGTATTGATCATAAGAATTTAATGATCTGCTTCAATAACTGATGCGAATTTAAATCACTTATCCCTATTAGGGATGATTAAATTTCGCCGTGATGTGTCGGTTGATAACTAGACCCTTTATCTGGAAATTGTAAAGGTATAGTCACTACTGCTACTAACATAAAGCTGGCTACTAAAAAGGTTAGAATAATTTTACGTTTCATCTTCATCCACCTCATTAATCAAATTTCTGAAAACCGCCCTTGTCTCAGAAGAAGCATGTTCTTGAAAAAACTCAAACAGTCTCATACATTTAATTATATACGATTTATTATTGATTAATGTAGATTTTTCCAAACAACTTAATAAAAATCTAAAGCCATCCGAAAATCTTCCTTTAGTCAAATAGTAAACTGATAATTCCTTCGAAAAATGTATAAACCGTTCTGTTATGAATCGTTGAGTATAAAAGCTTTCGATGCTTTGTTCCTCCAGATCAGATGAAATATCCACCTCAAATTGCTTTAGAATATCATCTACATCAAAATGATATTGGTTAGCTGCCTCAACTATAATATCAAGTGCGGGAAGAACTTCATCTTTTCTTGATGAAAAATAAGCAATATAATCGGGAAGCACGTTTACTTCACCCGCAAGAAGTCTATTCACATAGGTATTGGCGTTTGCCCACTCCTTAAATTGATTTTTCCATTTTAGGGTCGTTTCATCTTCTTCTTCCACCCAGCTTAAATCGGCATATTTCTGGATATGCTGGAGCCCTGTTTCATAATCTTTCTTAGCATCACAAACCTCAGCACGAATTAAATGTGAAAATGCCCAGTATACAAATGGAGGGTAAAAAGACTTCTTTCTATGTTCGCTCTTTGCATGATGCTGTTGATCGATTTTGTATTGTATTTCTGCTTTATTTCCCAAAGTTGTAGCAAACTTATTGGCCTTATCCCACTTACGCAATGAACGACATGTATTCACTAAATCCCTTAACGCATCTAGCTGATCCGCTTCATCCAAGCGCTCAACGTAAGTTTGAAACTGAACTACCGCATCATAGTTTTCCTCTTGATTATCACCTTGTCTTGCCACAAATAATCGGTACTGGCACATAGCCAGACGTTCTGAATATTGCTTTTTCTCACTTACAGCTACATTTTCATAAAGTATAGCTGCCGCCTCATATAACTCCTCTTTAAAGAGTTCTTCAGCAAGTTCGAATAAGGATTCTGAGTATCCCAGCTTGTCCATCAATAAGTTTACAACTTCATGAATACAGTCCAATTTGTTTAATCTCGCACAATTATGTAAGAAAGGACTCATTCGACGCCAATTCGGGTTAGCTTCCGCTAAATACTCATGCACATATCGTTCATAATAATAGCCCACAGGATGCCCCATTGCTTTTGTGATTCGATCAAGTTGATCGACTGAAAAAGTGCGGTTCCCATTAATGATGCTGCTCATCGTACCAGGATTCATGTCTACTTCTCTGGCTAAGTTGCTTAGAATTAAATCATTGTCTTTCATATGATTGGTTATCTCTGTGAGTATCGTGGCTGTATTAGACAAAATAAACCACCCCTTAAAAGAAACTTGTTAGGAATCAACTTATTAAAAAGAAGGCTATTGCAATCCAATGATAGAACAGACTTACTGCAATACATTGTACCATCTTCTGGAACAATATCATATACCTCTCATATATTTACTTAAGATACCTTTTCGGATTAACTCCTTTTTAAAAGATTGTGCAAATACAAAGTGAATTTGTTCTCCACCTGCTCCACCCCGTACTTTATAACTTTTTCAAAAACTGTGGTGGTACAAAATCAGAAAGCCAAACCTCATTGTTTGCATAATAGAACTTCACATTATTAGCTAGGGCACTTGTCGTGTTAACTTCCAAAATCGCCAATTCTCCACGTCTACTGCCTGCTAATGTTGCAAATTCAAGAGTTTCGGACAAATGGACGTACTCTCTCCCCATTGGTTTAATTCCTTCTGTAAGGATCTTCTCTATAACCCTAGTATTTGTACCATGATAGAGAACAATTGGGGGATGAAATTCCTTATAGTCTAGTCTTCCCGCGCTGTGACCGTAGTTAGCCCGTATGTACCCATTAACAGTTTCGTATCGCTTTTTTGCACAATTCGTTACGACTTGATTGATATCCTCTTCTCTTATATTCGACCACCTATTTTCTGATTTTATTGCTTCAACTAAATCCTGGACATCACAATACCCTTCATGGTCCAACTTAACCCCAAATTGTTCTGGTGTGTGCCTAAGTATTTTGCTCATGAATTTGCTAAGTCCCTCTTCTTGCTTAGGTGACAACATAACTTTCTCCTTTTGAATTAAAATCGAAAACACCTCTTATCAACATCATGATTACAACCTTCCGATTCATAAATCGGTTTCAAAGTGTAACTTCTACAATATCGTCATGAAAATGACCCAAATGTACCACCGCCCTATGAATGAATAAATCTTTTATTATAGGAACAATATACCATATAACGGTACACTTGTTCGATCCTTTATTTAGGGTATTAAATAACAACACTCTACAGATGGGTTTTAGACGATGGATTGAAGAAAATTCACGATCTACTCTTTATGATGCCTGTGTGAGAAATAGCTTCATTTAACAAATCATGTGGTTTCATATTTCTTCCCAAATCAACGGATGCATCGTTAAATGCCTGTACATTTCAGCAATCGTTGCCAAGTAAATTCCTCCTGTCTCATATTAGAGCGAGAAGTTCTAAATCAGATTGATTTCAATTCGTACAAGCCATTTTGAAGCGAAAGACTGGCAGGATATGTACCTTTAATCAAGACTTTGGTGTTGTACTCGCGCGGCATCCTATCGTCCGGGAACCAAGGCCGCTGCTTGTCTATTACAATTAATAATCCTTCCGCGTCCCCTAGTGGCGTGAATTGCGGCCCAGCTCCACCCCATGAATCAAGCTGGAACACTTCTGTGATGGTTTGACAAAATTCTGGAACATTATCTACGGGAAGGCCAATCTCACTTATACGAAGTAGAGCCCTTGGCCCGAAAGCTTCATCTACAGCGTTATCGAGTGAATGGTGAGCGATGAACTCGATAAGGTTATAATCTGGATCATAGAAGTAAAGTGCTGTTGCATTCCAGCTTTCGAAAAGAAACTCATCCTCTTTGGTACTTGAAATCAATGAGATACCCCGGTCGATTACCCATTGTTTTGCTTCAATGAACTTATTGGTTGGAATCGCAAACGCAACGTGATAAAACTCATCCTCCATGTTTGAATCCTCCTGAAAAGCAAGAACCGATTCGCCAGCTCGAAATGACAATCGTGAAGCGTTTTCCTCCAGAACTTCAAGGCCCAAGAGAGAGCCGTAAAAAGCTTTCATGGCATCCAATCGGTGTGTATTTAAGAGCACTTCTGTTATTTTCATCGCGTTCGTCATCCTCCTTAAAATAAATGATTTTGGCTCAAGATAACTTGATTACGTAAGCCGTAGATTGATATCCTATGTCCTTCAAAACCCCTGTTGGAATCAACAGCTTTTTACCGGAAGGGCTCCAGCGTAGCTGGTCGCTTATGTCATTATCGCCCAGAACCGGGGTTTGTTCTCCTGTTTCTGCTTCCGTAATGAAAAAACGGTATTTATCTCCATCCTCAGAAACCGCATAGGCCAGCTTGCTCCCATCCGGCGACCAGCTTGTACCGAACAGTTGCATACCCGAAGCCAATGTGGACAGCTCTTTCCCTTTGGTATCGCAAAGAACCAATACGTTCTCCCCAGGTTTGGTGTGTTTTACAACCGCCAGCTTGCTGCCATCTGGGGAAGGAAGGACCACCCAGACGTTTTTTTTCAGGACTTCGGATTGCTTGGTTTCGATATCATAGGCGATCAATTCCCCCATTGCAACATAGTAGATCATGTTTCCCGACTGAGCCACGCTAGAAACACTTCTCTGTCCAGTCTTGACTGCGACTTCACTTTTTCCGTTCACATCAGCCCTGATAATGTCCCCTTCCATATTGGGAAAAATAACGTGACCTGTATCCTCCCATACGCCTTCCCCGGCCATAAACTCTGCATCGTACATCTTCACGGAAACGCCGGTTTCAAGATTCATGATGTAGCCTATTCCTGTGGATTCATACAATTGCTGATAAAGCATATGCTTCCTGTCAGGAGACAGCTTTGCAAATCCGTAGCTGTTCTCCCCCTCCAGCAGCGGCGTCTCCCCACTGGAAGCAAGATCATATTGATAGAGGTTATGTGGATAACGTTTTTCTCCCTCAATTATCACGGGGGAAAGCTTCCTGTTCTCTTTATCAACCGCAAGCGTGCCTTCACTCACCCAATCCATCCCGCGCACACCCTCGATCTTAGCAATGCCCTCTAGCTTCAACTTGGTGTATACGGATTCAGTGGTGTTATCCATCACGGTAATCTTTTTGCCGGACTTCTCTACGACCTGCCGCGCCTCTGTGTTTCCTGTACTGCACGCAGTCATGGACAGAAGAATTGCCGTAGCGAGCAGAATGAGTCCTGTTTTGCCCAGCTTGCTGTGGATATTTACGTTCATTACATGATTCCCCCTAAAAACGTTGTACAGCATGGACATGATTGAATTCGATTCATACAAAACTCGCTGTGGAGCCTAATCATGAGTTTTGTGTAACCCTGGCTTACTCTAAGCATACTGGAGGAGTATTTCTAAACCACAACTGCTTGTTTCCAAGTTGTAAACTTTTTAGCGTAGCTTTGATACAGAGTGCAGACCTGTTAAGATGTGGCCGGAAAAGATAGCTCAAAAACCGAACCTTCGCCTTCCGACTCCAGCAGCGTAATGCTTCCATTCTGCTTCTCGACCAGATTGCGCACCAGTGACAGTCCCAGTCCCGTGCCGCCCGATTGCCTGGATCGGTCGCGGTTGACCGTGTAGAAGGGCTCGAAAATCCTCTCTCTGGCTTCATTAGGAATGCCTATGCCGGAATCACGGATCGTGATCCTTACCCGGTTGTCTCTAAGTTCGCTGTAGACATGAATCGTTCCTTGAGGAACATTGTATTTGATCGCATTATCCAGCAAATTAATAAAAATATGCATAAAGCTCTCTTTATCAATCCAGATGTGGGCTGGCTTCGCATCGCAGGAAATAGTGATACCGAAGCGTTCCGCCTTGCCGCTCATACGTGAACAAACATCCCGCAGCCCCTCTGCAACCTCCAGCAGCTCCGCCTGTGACTCAAAATCATATTTTTCCAGCGCCGACACCCGTAGCACCTTCTCCACCATTTCATATAGCCGCTGAGTTTCTTTGGCGATGCTGGCTTTGGCTTCCAACAGCAGCTTGGGATCATCGTCGTACATATTCAGCAGGTCCACGTAAGCTTTAATGGAGGTCAGCGGTGTCTTGAATTCATGGCTAATATTGCCGATATATTGCTTCTGCTGCTGCTCCAGCGCCTGGAGCTTGTGGATAGCCAGTTGCAGCTTCCGTTGCTCTTCATCCTTAGCAGCAATACTCTGCTCAATCTCCATGCTCATAAAGTAGATGCCCTCGGCCAGCTCGCCCAGTTCATCCTTTCGCCTAAATGGAGGAGCCTGAATATATTCGGCACGGCGGATATCCTCTGCCGCCTTTTTCAACCGTCCAATAGCTGCGGCTGCCCGGTTAAAATACAAATATCCGATGATGAAGCTGAGCAAAAGCACCGCGATCCCTGTAGTCAGGAACAAATTCTGGAGGGTTCGTAGAAAGCTCTGCGAACTTTTGAGTGAATATTGCAACTGCACTACCCCCATTTGTTCCTCCGGCCCTTGGAGCGGTGCCAGATACAGGAGTGTGTCCCCCACAGCCTCATATGCAATTTTATTTTGCAATGCATAGGCCAATGCAGCATTTACTCCACTCTGCCGGTCCACCGCTGGATGATCTTGAATTGAGGTGTCTTGAATTGAGCTGCCTACCTGGAGTCCCTGCGCATCATACAGCGTGACTCCCAGTCCGGTAAATCCGGCCAACTCTGTAGCCAGCCCCCGGCCTCGCTGCTTCATAAATGTCTGTGGCTCCAGCCGCGTACCTGTATAATAGGTCTGCTTCACTCGCAGATTAACCGTTTTGACGTGCTGGGCCAGATAAACCTCGGTTTGAGTCTGCTGGTTCTTTTCCACCCCTTGAAGAACGAAATAGCTTAGCACGCCTAGAGCAAGAATAAGCAGTACAGCCAGGAACAGACTGAATTTCAGCTTGATACTAATTCTCATGGATAATCACCGCTCATCTTTTCTTTATTTGTCTCCTTTTATCTCACTCAAAAGCCTGGCATTTACATTCAATAGCCTTCTTCAACTGCAAATCCAAGTCATGATACATCCGAATATTCATCGGTTTACCTCCAATAGATCATTTCATTCTCAACATAAATCAATACCCCATCCGTTTTCATCTACTTCTTTTGGTTATGGTTCAATGCAACGACAATTGTGATGACTAATCCGATCAGCGCCACCAGCAATGTACCGAACATTATCATTAATGTCAGTGCATCTTTAACCTCCACAGGCGTCACCTCCTTTGCAGGAGATAAACCGACCGCCCATCTAAGCCAATAGAATGGTTAAAAACATGATAGCACACGATATTAGTAGCCTGAAACCAAGTCTCTGGCTTCATCTTCTGCCTTTTCAATAGCTTCAGCTAAAGTCATTTCAGGCTTTACTTGTTTGTACTGAATGGCTTTACTATATGTACCCCCTGCCTCGCTCCACTCCCAATATGTATGAACATCCACTGACTCCAGAAAATAGACCGATAACGCCTCTACAGGGTTTACAGCATATAAATCCATGAACTTCTGGTTTGAAAGCTGATCGCGCTTAAGAAATTCATTTTTCATATTGTATAATAGATTTAATACATCTTCGTCATTCACATTCACGATGCGATTCACAAATGCATTGCGTCTTTCCACGTTATTCAATATGATTTGGATAGCGTTGCGTATACGCCAAGCCTCCGGGCCAATACTGAGCATATGAATTAAATCGTGAGTAGTCAGGTCAGGGTAAAATGGGGCTAGTTGAATTATTCGTGTCCACACTCCATCGTTCCCATTCTCAAACACTTGAATTGCATCAGTAACATTCACCCCAATGGTCTGCCATTGGCGGTTGAGGGCATCTGTAATGTGATAGTAGTGCAGCCCGGCTTCTTCGTTTTCTTCTGTCTGTTCCCAGACCTGTCCCATACGAACAATGGTTTTGATGGCTTGTTTGTTGGTTTTAGTGTTTTGCATCATGGTATCATCCCCAATTCTATTTTTGGAAAAATGGCAATAGCAAAGCCAAGGGTATGTTGTACATCCCTTTGATAAAATGATAATATGTTACGAACTAATTGCACTTTCATGGTGCAACTTTACATAAACACAATATATCACATGCACTTTCATAGTGCAATATTTTATTCTAAATCATCTGGAGGCCTCTATGGATCAACAAAGCTACATTTTACATTGCAAGTTGGATGAGATTTTAAAACAGCACGATAACATGTCTGTTTTAAAATTATCTGAGGAAATTGGACATCGCAGAACTACAATTATGGAGCTGGTGCACAATAGCAATATGGAAAAAAAGAAAATATCAGCTACCTTAATCACTAAATTGTGTGTTTATTTCGATATCACTCCTAACGATTTATTTGAAATTCGTAAGCTCTAAATAAAACGGAGACCCGTAAAATATAGACTCTGAAAAGAGTTATTTTTACGGGTCCCATGTTTACGTAATTAGTAAATAACTATCATTGAAAGCTCATTCCAATCTCCGAAGACGCTTTATAAAGGAAAGCACTCCCCAGACGAACAACGCCAAAATGCCACCAACGATTAGGAGGGTAATTAAAATATTACTCCATACGAAATGCAATCAATATCACCCCATGCATTATTTTATGGTCATCATGTGGGGTACGCTTCTAATGTCTCTCCATATTTTAACTCACTTTTACTTCCTCTGTATTCGATTTGAACATTTTTACTTTTATGATGATTGTTAAAAAAGCCAGAAGTGTAAACATTATTCCGCTCCAGATAAGCTGATGTATCCCTAAGTGAGAGATAAACCAACCGCCAATTGAAGCCCCCAAAGTAATGCCAAGATTAGAAAATGAGACAAACAAGCTATTTCCAAATTCGGGAGCTTCCTTCGTCTCCGTCGTTAACCATGCTTGGCTAATAATAAGCCCTCCGGAATGCACCGCTCCCCAAATAAGTACAACCACAACCATCGGAAGGAAAGAAGCCCCCAGACTATAAGTGAATAAGTAAATGGCCACATACAGCAGAGGATACATTATGACGGTCTTTATAAGATTTTTATGTAATAACCCTCCAAATAAAAAATTCCCAAAAATCATGATGATCCCAAAGACCATCAACATGATACTAATCCATGACCCATTCATATGGGTTACCTGACCAAGATATTCAGCAAAGTAGCTGTACACAGAAAACATAGCTGCAAAGATAAAAATAACGGTCACGATATTGAACCATAATTGAGGTTTACGTAGTATACCGAGCTGTTTTCCATAAGACATTTTCTCTTTAAACGGCATAGAAGGAAGCCAAATGAGGATTCCTGTAAAGGCAATCATGCTGACAACAGCCCCAAACAAGAAAGCGGCTTCTAACGATATTTTTTCTGCGAGATAAGAAGTTAAAGGCACGCCAAAAGCAAATCCGACCGTTATTCCGGCGAAAACCTTGGTGACTGCTTTACTGCTTTTTTCCGGCGGGACAAGTTTGGCTGCGACCACTAGGGCAACCGAAAAAAAGACAGGATGGAAAATAGCAGGGAGAATGCGGAAAATAAGCATCACATCGAACTCGGTTGTAAAAGCATAAACCATATTTGAAATCACAAAACTGAGCACAGCCGTTAGCAGAATGACTTTACGATTTATACCGGAAACGAGTAAGGTCAGGAATGGACCTGAAATAGCAACGACTAAAGAAAATACACTTACAAGCCAGCCAGCCTGTGAAGTCGATATATTAAATTTTTGAGTGACCTGGGGTAAAACACCTATAATCCCCATTTCCGTTGTAATAATGCCGAATACGCCTAAAGCCAGAATAATAATAAGCAAAGAGTTAACCTGTTTCATTTTAAATGTAAGCCCCCATTATATTTATATATACAGATTTATAGATGTGTTTTACGAAAAAAAACCTCCTTTCTGTCTATAGTTCCTTTTGGATGTACTCGGCAAATTCCTGTATTGTCTTTTCGTTCCGACGATAGTACGTCCACTTCCCAATTCGCTCAGACTCCAACAAACCAGCTTTTTGCATCGTTAATAAATAACTTGAGATAACAGACTGTGCAAGTCCTGCTTTAGCCTGAATATCCCCCACGCATACTCCGATTCGAAAATTAAGACCTTGGTTCAGATAAGCCTGTTCATCAAAAAATTCCTCTGGATTTTTTAACCACAGCATAATTAGACGACGTGTCTCATTAGACAAAGCTTTATAAATCAATAACGGTTCCATACAGAATATTATATCTACTTTATTAGATTTGTAAATATAAAATCCAGATAGCTTTGCAGAAGAAATGAATTAAAACCGCAACTGTCTATATAAAAAGAGGCTGTTTCCCCCACGGAAAATCCGCTCGGAAACAGCCTTTTTGCGTACCACCTCAACTACACTGACTTACTACGATTGGAGCGATACATCAAGTACAGGAAATACGGCGCACCGATCAGAGCGATCAGCAGCCCGGAAGGAATCTCCGTCGGCGCAAGCACCGTCCGTCCAATCGTATCTGCCAGCACCAGCATCACCGCTCCCAGGATGCTTGACAAAATAATGGAACGGCGTACATGGTGCCCGATCAACGTACGCACGATATGCGGAGCAATCAGCCCGATGAAGCCAATCGTACCCACGCAGGCTACCGCTCCTCCCGCC
>NZ_ASRY01000265.1 GCF_000520815.1 Paenibacillus maysiensis
GCCATCTCCTGACGGGTAATCCCCGCCTCTGGTGCAAATTTATCCTGAGCAATGCCTTCAATTACATGTTTGGCTGACAGGTACTTGATAACCCCGGATGCCCAGTAGTTTGATTCTACATCACAGTAAATATCCTACCAGCAGCATTAAGTTGATAGGGTATTTTTAGTTTTATAGAAAACTCAAAATCGACAATAGTTGCAGATTCACAATCTTTTTGCACTAAAATAGTTGGAACTAATCTCAAAAAAAGTTATATTAGGATATATATATTATCCTTAGTATAAGAAAAAAAGGAGGAATACCTAGATGGATGTACGAAGCAGTTTGCAACAAGGATGGAAGGTTGGCTTATGTTTGTTGTTATTGTGGGTATGGATGATGGGGGCTGTAACAGCTGGTGAAGCCGGAGCCCAACCGGTTTTCCCGGGAGCCGTGGGATACGGGACTGACACTCCGGCAGGCCGGGGCGGAAAGGTAATCAAAGTGACCAACCTGAACAATGACGGCCCAGGCTCATTTCGTGCGGCATTAGAAACCAAGGGACCGCGGATTATTGTATTTGAAGTCGGCGGTGTCATAAATCTAGAAAAGGAGCGTCTTGAGCTGAGAGAACCCTACGTGACCATCGCAGGTCAGACGGCCCCCTCCCCTGGCATTACATTCATCAAGGGAGGTTTGCAGATCAGAACGCATGATGTGTTGATGCAGCATGTCCGGTTTCGGATGGGCGACGGTGACAGCACTCAAGGTGCAGGCTTTGAGCCAGATGTGTCCACTTACGGAGCCTCCGCTTATAACATTGTCATTGACCATTGCTCCTTTTCTTGGGGAGTGGATGAGAACATGTCCTTCTCAGGTCCTCGTACCAGCGGAACCAAGGCGACTACCCACCGTGTAACCCTCAGCAATAGTATTATCGCCGAGGGTCTGTATAATTCCGTTCATGAGAAGGGTCCCCATTCCATGGGCACGCTCGTTCATGATTACGTCCAGGACGTGGCAATCATCGGAAACCTTTATGCCCATAACATGGAACGTAATCCGTGGTTCAAAGCATTTTCGACGGGCGTAATTGTTAACAATGTCATTTATAATCCGGGAAAATGGGCTATTCGACTCGGATTCGTGGAGAATGAATGGGCGGATACGGGGATCAAACCGGAAGGCCCTAGAGTCAGTATCGTCGGGAATTACATGCGGCATGGAGTAGATACGATTAAAGAGTTAGGTATTGTCGGAACGAACAGTAAAAGCGGCTGGGCTTATCTCAAAGATAATCTTGCTTATGACCGTAATGGCAAGTCAGTCCCGCTGACTTTTGGCGGAATCAAGGAGCTTGACAATCCACCTGTTTGGGTTGAAGGACTTGAAGCACTAGCTGCCTCGGCAGTAGTAAAGGAGGTCACTGAGCATGCAGGAGCAAGGCCGAAGGACCGGGATGCAACAGATCAACGAATTGTCTCCGATTTTCTGACTGGTCAAGGAAAGATAATTGATAGTCAGGAAGATGTAGGGGGATACCCGGATGTTCCAGCGACCTACCGTGCTTTAAATGTACCTGACCACAGCATTGACGAATGGTTGTATCAATTTTCAGTTGAGTTGGAGTAGTCCTTAATGCTCTTCAATAAGAGTTACTAGAAAGCGGACGATAACTATTCCCTATCGGGTGGAGATCATCCGCTTTGTTTGTAATAACAGCGCTATTTCAGCATATAGTCACATAAAATATTGCAGCAAATTTTAAGTTTGCTGTTCAATTGCATCCTCCAGCATGAAATGCGTCCGATTTTATGAAGATAGTTCGGTCGCTTTCTGAAGTGGGCTCTTGGAGAGATCAAGAGAGTAAATCCACTGCACATGGCGAATCCGAAGATTGCTCAATGTACTTTTCAAAGCGACGCAAACCTGTATGGCGCGCTCTATAACTTTTTTATTGAAAAGGAGAAAAAGCTCCGCGAGTCTCAGGCCTAATTATCGAAAGAATAAGGTAAGTCAGGTCTCTTGTCTTACCTTATTCTTTTTTAAATAGAATTATATGACGTACGGTGTTCAGGCGGTTTTGCTCACAACTTCTGTTGGAAGCGAAAAACGTCCATTGATGTTATTCCGATCAGCTGGACTTATCCGTGGAAAACGTCACTATAAATTCACTGCCTTTGTCTGGCTCACTGTTTACCTGGATTTTCCCATTACATAAACAAACGATACGATAAACCAACGCAAGACCCAAACCATTTCCTTCTTTTGATCTGGATCGATCCCCTTGGTAAAACTTTTCAAAAATATGTTTTTTTACTTGTTGAGTCATGCCAATACCGCTATCCTTGATCGAAACAATGATCTCTGTTTCCCTCTTTATTAAAATTACTTGAATGCTGCCGAGCGGGGGAGTAAATTTAATAGCGTTTGATAACAAATTGATCCAAACCTGCATCAGCAAATTTTCATTTTGATAAAACATCGTTTTGGGAAGGTCCAATATTAATTCAAGTTCCTTATCCAACCACGTCTTTTCGAAATAAAGCAACACTTGTCGTATTTGCTCGTCTAGGCGATAAAGCGTTTTATCAGTGACTTTGTCTTGATTCTCCAGCTTGGAAAGCCTCAAAATATTGGACGACAACGTGCTAAGTTGCTTGGTGCTATCGAGTATCGTCTGAATATATTGCAGTCGTTCATCATCTTCTAACTCATTATCCTGTAATAAAGTCGCATACCCTTCAATTGCGGTTAAGGGTGTTTTAAACTCGTGAGAGATATTGGCAACGAAATCATTTCTCATCATTTCAATGTTTTTCAGCTCGGCCACCATTTGATTGAAGCTCGTGAAAATCTCCTCAATTTCTTTAATTTGAGTGTCAGCATTCATCTTCACATGAAAATTTCCATTTGCAATTTCCTTGGAGGCATAATTAAGCTTCATCATGGGTGTAAGAATTTGCTTTCCCACCAGGGATGTAATGGCGGTACCAATAACGAGACTAAGTGTTAGCGCTAGCACAAAGGAGAAGGAAAGGTTAAACTCTATGTAATAGAATAAGTCCGTATTCGATACCAAGAAGACAATGGAATAGGTTATAATTCCGACGACGACAAATATACCAAATACAATGAATACAAGGCGGTTCCTTAAACCGACTTGTTTATTTTTTATGGTTTTCTTCATTTTTTACCACCTTGTATCCTAAGCCGTGTACGGTCACAATTCTAAAGTCTCGATTATCCTTTAGCTTCTCCCTGATCCGATTAACGTGCACATCCACCGTCCGCTCCTCCGATTCGGTATCCATCCCCCATATTTCATCCATCAAATTTTGCCGGGTAAATGTTTTGTTAGGATAGGACATTAATTTATAAAGCATGTAAAACTCCTTTTGAGGCAGTTGAAGCTCTTTTCCATCATAAGCTACCGCCAGGCTGTCATAGATTAGACTGGTATTTCCGCATATAATTTTGTGCTCCGCTGCAATTTTTGAGCGTCGTAAAAGGGCGTGAATTCGTAACAGCATTTCATTAACGTCAACTGGCTTGACCATATAGTCATCGGTACCGACCAGAAATCCTTGTTTTTTATCATCAAAGGTATCTTTAGCCGTTATCATCAGAATGGGAATGGTCAGGCTGTACTCACGTACCAGCTTAGTAAACTCGTAGCCGTCCATATTCGGCATCATTATGTCGGAAATGATCAAATCAATATGTTTGTGGCTCATGATTTTAAGCGCATGCTCTCCGTCCGCCGCAGATATAGGATTATAATTATTTTTCTTAAGAATTGTACAAAATAAATGCTGTAACTTTATATCGTCTTCAACAATCAGAATATTAAACATAAACAACCTCTCTTCTTTTTTTGCACATAGTGTTATTTCAAAAAAATTTGTTTTTATCATAACGCTTAAATATTAACTTTTTATAAAGGAGTATGCTTGCGGACGACCTTCGGTCATAGGACACTTGAAACGGCACATTCAGCCGTTATGGAAGGGTTACCGCACTTCATATTTGAAACCGTCATACCTCCACGTCAGTTTGAAATGCGCCGAAGTTAATAAAAAGTTTATAATTTAGTTATATTGTAACAACAAGAAGAGCATAAATGGAGGTTTAATAATATGATCATCAAAATGAAATCATTTATACGGCGCATGAAAAAAAGGACCAAAATAATACTTTCAATACTTATTATCATCGCGATCTCTGGCGGATTCGTTTTAGGAAACCAGTTGATTTATATAGAAGACAAGAATTATGTACCAGCTGCCAATTCCGAAAATTTTCGGCTGGCCCTTTCCGTAAGCCCTTTTTCAGGCAGTGCTTTTAATAATGGATACACCTATTCTGCAGGAGAATTAACAGCCACCAACCGTGAGGAATTGGAAAAAATGTATATTGCCGCTGGGGCAACGGAAATGTACGCAAGAATCGCAACAAAACGTTATCCTACAAAGGACAACCTTGTCAATGGTGAGGAGGATTCCAATGCAAACTATCATACTTTGGAGCAAGGGTTGGAGCTGGCCCGACTGGCAGCAAAATTGAAAATACCGCTTAATCCTGAAATCATGGGTGCCTATACCTATATGGACATGGAGCGGCAGCAAGCTCCGAATTTCGAAGAATACCCGGAGATCTATGCGCTGCAAAAGGGAAAACCCTGGGAAGAACTGAGCTTGGATGAAATGGACGTTGTGTTGAAAGCCTACGGAAAATTTGTAGCGACAGAAATTCTGAAAACAGGGGCCACAGTTGAGAATTGGAATATTGGCAACGAAGCCAACTTTGGTTTTGCGGGAGTAAATATTGGACTGAAAACAGCTGTTAACGAGAAACTGCAAAAAGTGCCTAGCTTTATGAAATATATGCTTCCTATAGTTGGGACCAACTGGCTTAAAAATAACGTCTGGAAGTATAACGCAGTACAAATGACTGCAGTGGCCAATGGCATCAAAAGCGCGTATACGGATTTAGGCTTAGATTCCAGCAACATCAAGTTCTCCACGCATATCGCAACCGTCGTCTCGACAGTGCATAATGCAGTCGCGTATTTCAATACATTGAAGGAAAACGGATTTCCAATTGATGTTGCGGGAATCAGCTTTTATCCCAGCGCACCAGGGGTTTACATCGATAAGATGGTCATGTATAAGAAAATCGTTACCGCTATCAATGAGCAGGTCGGCCTCCCCGTGTTTATTGCTGAGTTTTCTTATCCTTCAGGTAAGGTGGAAGGTCCATTCGCTGGATGGTCAAAAACGGTCAAAGGGTATCCTCATAATGAAGAAGGGCAAGCTGCTATCTATCATGATGTTATCGCATGGGGTAAAACACATGGCTTAGCAGGCATCCGGTACTGGGCTCCTGATTACAGAGGATGGGGGAGCATGTCTATGTTTGATTACACCGAAAAAGGCGCCAAAGCAAAGAGTATTTTAGTGGAAGCTCTTCAAAGCAAAACACCAGAGAAAAAGTAAGCTTCTTGAGCGATCTACCCAATGAACTTGATTTCCAGATAAAAAAATCGGAGGTGCTGCTTGTAAAGTAGCCCCTCCTTTACAATTCAACGTATCTAATAATTCAAATAGATTGTCCTGTAACAAACTCAAAGTGATAACTACCAGATCCAACTAAAATCGGTTTGTCAGAATGAATCAACCATATTTCCGCTTCAGTATTAACAGGAACTTCAACATCCATTGAAAATATATTTTTTTCAAACGACCATTTTGACTTGATTCTTCCATAAGCTGACTTAAATGAAGCTTCCACCCAAGAAATGCCACCAATTAATTCTGGTTTTATCATAAAGCGTTTGTATGCTGGTTCAATCAAACGAATCCCTGCTAAATTTTGATACATCCAGTCTCCAATAGATCCATATGCATAGTGGTTAAAGGAATTCATGCCAGATTCATCAAAGTTTCCATCCGGATTGATCGAATTCCATCTTTCCCACATCGTAGTTGCGCCCATGTTAACTGTGTAAAGCCATGAAGGAAAATCTTCTTTCAAGAAAACTTCACCAGCCAATTGATGGTATCCATTTTCTGATAGCGTTTGGCATAAGTATGGTGTTCCTAAAAAACCTGTCACTAAGTGATTATCGTGTCGTTTAAGATTTTCTACCAGCGATTTCAAAATTCTTGGGCGATCCTTTTCTTCCGCTAAATCAAAGTGAAGCGCCAAAATACAACCGGTTTGCGTCTCACTGACTAGACGACCCTTCTGCGTAATATACTCTGCTCTAAAATCTGTGATAATTCGTTCATATAATTGCTGATACTTTTCAGCATCTTCATTTTTACCTAATATTTTTGCGGTTTCTATCAAGAGAGAGGTCGAATACGCATAGAACGCGGAAGCGATGAAGTATACATCGGTCGCACCTACACGGTCGCTACCTTCCTCTTTATCCAGTGCCACCCAGTCGCCAAACTGAAATCCTTGTTGCCATAATTCTGGGCCTTCTGTTTTGCTATGGATATACTCTACCCAATCCTTCATGCTTTCATATTGATTTTCTAAGATGCGTCTATCCCCATAGACAAGATACATAGTCCACGGAATAATCGTCGCTGCATCCCCCCAGCCAGTCGCTGCATCTGTTTCACCTAAAATATTGGGCACAATGTAAGGAACCCCGTATTTACGAGTTTGTTCTGTAGACAAGTCTTTTAACCATTTCGTAAAAAACAATGCTGTGTTAAAGTTAAAAGCTGCTGTTCTAGCAAAAACTTGGGCATCACCAGTCCAACCTAAGCGTTCATCACGTTGAGGACAATCTGTTGGAATATCTAAGAAGTTACTTCTTTGACCCCATTCAATATTTTTTTGAAGGCGATTTACTTTAGCATTGGAGCAAGTAAACGTTCCCGTTTCTTCCATGTCAGTATGCAACGCACAGGCAGTAAAGTCTTGTATATCCCAAGTATTCACCAAGCCATCAATAGCAATGTACCTAAAACCATGAAAAGTAAATCTAGGCATAAACACATCCTCTGAACCACTACAAATAAACATATCATCCGGTGCAGCTGCACGTAAGTTTTCAGTATAAAAGTTGCCCTCTTTGTCAAGTACTTCAGCATGCTTGATGGTTATCTTTGTACCTTTTGGTTGCTTTAATTTGCAGCAAACAAAGCCAGCCATATTTTGGCCAAAGTCTATGACGGTCTCACCTTTAGGGGTCACAAGGCTTTTTATCGGTTTGATTTTCTTAGTTATTTTGACTTGCTCATTTTCTTGAGCGACTAGAACTGTTTTTGGAAAACTGTACAACTCAACTTCGCCAAATTCAGTTTCACTGATTGTTTTATCAATGCATTCGCCAAGATACATTTCGCTTGTTATGGTT
Source organism: Paenibacillus maysiensis (assembly GCF_000520815.1). GTDB lineage: Bacteria > Bacillota > Bacilli > Paenibacillales > Paenibacillaceae > Paenibacillus > Paenibacillus maysiensis. The sequence continues at coordinate 7,361 of NZ_ASRY01000265.1, forward strand.
TCACCAGTAAAGCAGGACCAGCTGTTGTCCGTTCCAAACTCTTCAATTGAACCATCTTCATATTCTACCCTTACATATGCAATGGCTGCGATCTTATCTCCATAGTTGTTTGGCGAAGATTCTAAGCCAAAAATCCCTTTAAACCAACCGTTAGCAACCGTCATATCCAATTTGTTATCTTCTTTAGTCTGTTTTAACAATTCCGTAATATCATAGGCTTGGTATTGAATGCGATGATGATAACTGGTCCAACCTGGTGTAAAATAGTAGTCACCTACCTTGTTTCCATTCAAGGATAGCTCATATACACCTAAAGCAGAAGCGTAGATGCGTGCCTTGGCAACCTCGCCTTGTACTTTGAAATATTTCCTAAAGATTGGTACTTCTTCTCTTCCCTCGTTGTGCACGGTAATCCAATCGGCCTTCATATTTTTGTAATCCATCAAGCCTGTTTCAAAGTTGCTTGTAATTGATGCTTTTTCACCATAATTATTCAAGACTTCAAGCATTACCTGATAAGTCGTTAACGGTCGTAATTCATCTCCAGCATATTCAACTAAATGAGAAGCGTCCGACTGGCAAGCGCCTGAATCCCAAACTAATACCTCATTAGCTTTGACAACCATTCGATATTCTTGCTGTTTCACTTCTTGCTTTGGCGAAGTCATTGTCCAACTAAAACGTGGTTTTTCAACATCTAAGCCGATGGGAGCTTGGCGATACTCAATCTTAAAATCATTAATCGTAAACATGTCTTCGTCCCCTTTTCATCTATGCTTTAATTTTTCTTACCAAGAAAAGTCCTAAAATAGCTAGGGTAATTAGCAATGTTCCACCATTGATAAACACAGCGATCATAGGCTCAGCTGTTTTAATGCTTGATAAGGCCAATAGTCCATATGGCGCTAAGAATGAGCCGATATTTGCACCGACTAATAAAATTGACGTATTAAATGTTTCAGATTTCTTGGGCGATAAAATGCTCACTTGGTTAAACAGGAATGGGATGAACAATGAGAAAGAAACTCCCACTAAAATAGAACCAAAGGCAACGACATAGAGATTCGAAATACTAGAAATTAAGAAGAAACCTAATCCCATTAAAAACAAGGAAGTGTGCAAAGTATATTTGTGTAGTCTAGACTGAACAATACCGAACAAGAAGCCGGTTACCATACTTGCGAGTTGCATAATACTAAAAATACTGCTTGCACTTGTTTCTGATCCAAGATGATAAGTCGTTAAAAGTGTTGCAAGCTTGACAAAAACAGCATTATAAAGAATGCATGCGATGATCAGGAAAAAAGCATAGCCGATAATAGCTTTATTGGTTTTAAACGCTTGTGGCGCTTCCTCCTCAACTGTCGAACCATAAGATTCAGGTTTGGGAACAAACATCATAAATAGCACCAAAATCGGGAAAGCTAGTGCATAGACAAGAAACGAATAATGCCAACCAAAAGATAATAAATACCCTGCTAAGAACGTTAGTAGAGCTGCGCCTAAACCTTGGAATGCACTCTGGAATCCAATCAGTGTCGCACGCTCATTTCCAGTATAAAATGATGAAATCATACTGACGGCAAGTGAATTCATCAGTCCAAACCCAATTCCTAAACCTGCTCTTGAAATTAACAATAACATGTAATTATCGACAAAAACTGGAATTATACCACAAACTCCTGTAATAATTAATCCAATGATAATTGTTTGTTTTTGACCAATTTTACGAGCAATAAAACTACTTAACAAAACAAAAATCATAACCATAAAAGAAGGTATCGTGGTTAACAACTCAATGGATGATAACGAATAACCACTAAACGATTGGCTCAATTGTGGTATTGCTGCACTTATCGCCGTTGACGAAGTTAATATTAATGAAACAGATAGTAGAGAAAATTTCATTAAATTGGTGTCTTTTTTCATGTGCTTTTCCCCTTGCCAGTTGTTTTTTTACAAATTCTGTTTTTTTAATCTCCTATGCTACCTCCTGTTAGCGCTTACATAAGTTTTAACTCATTTACTGAACTTTCACCATGTCAAAAAATTAGATGTTGACTGTCAAAAGCATTAAAAAAGCAGAGTCACACCGTTTTATTTAGTGTACCCCTGCTTTAGAATCCTTATATGAAGTTAATTCCCAGTCATACATTAGCGATATTCGCTAGGTGTCATATGTGTGTATTTCTTAAATAATTTAAAGAATGACGATGATTCGTTATAACCGACACTCAACGCAATTTCTTCAACCGACATATTCGTTTCTTTCAACAATTCTTTAGCTACATTTATTTTTTTTCTGTTTAATAGGTCTTTGAAACTGCTTCCGGTTTCCCTTTTCAGCTTCAAGCTTAGATAACTTTTGTTATATCCAAAGGTTTTAGATAGATCATCTAGCGAAACCGAATTATAGTGGCGATCAATGTACGCCAACATAGAGAGCACTTCCTGATTCACATCTTTATCTATAGACTGTAGGTTATTTTTTTCAAGAATGTTGGTTAATTCGATCAGTATCAGTGATAGATACAGATTAAGTGCCTTCTTTTTGAAGGAATACTCGGAGAAATACACACAGAATAAATGATTCATTAGCCCAGTCAACACATCGCTGCTGGGATTAACGAAAATAAGAAAGCGGTCATGCTTCTCATTTTTTTTTGATGCTGAAAGCATAAATTGTGTCACTAAATTATTGCTATTGGCAAGATTGGAGATGATGTCTGTCATAATTGTCTCCTCTTTCAGCAACACATTTAGAATAATGTCATCTTTTTCTGTATCCTCAATGCTGTGTGGTGCATCACGGTCAATTAACAGAATATCTCCTGCTGATAATTCGATTCTTTCATCGTTAATTATCTGTATACACTTACCTGAATAGACATAGTTCATTTCGACAAAATCATGCGTATGCATTCTTACCGGAGCGTAGCGCCGATGTTTACGAATGATTATATTCCCTTCTTGAAATAGTAGTTCTCTCGATACTTTAGGAATCAGTTTATCATCAAAGGGAACTTTTAAGTCATTGACACTCACACCTGTTCGTTTTTGTAATGTTTCGACATCCTCTTCTTTTTGCAACAAGGCATCTAACTCTTTAATATTCATTTTTACCTCCCAAAACAAAAAAAAATTGGTTCCGATAATTTACTGTACCTCATTGCCCCATGCCTATTTTTTATTCGTTGCACATATGACACATTTATCTCCCTAGACCGAAAGATCATTTTCAAGCACGCAAAAACCCGGAACACTTTTGCAGCCGTGTTTCGGGTCTATCTGTCTCCACTCTTGTTCATCTCGTCAAGTAGGTATTAAGATCAATCATTTTTCCTCTGATTTCTCCGTTCCTCCAAGTCTTTTGCAATCTGTGTTTGCTTCTCTTCCGTCAGATCAAACCAAGCAACACTCGCTGTGAAAACGATTACAATTGCAGGTATAACTCCCATTAAAATTTTGAGGCCTGTCAAGGTTGTGCTGCTTTGCTCCACGCCAGGCTCATAGCCGATCATAACTAACACCCCGGCAGCAATAGCACCAGATAAAGCTGTGGCAAAGGTTTGTAGAAATCCCATAAATGAACCCATAAACGCATTGACGTTGATCCCTGTCTTCCATTCCGTGTAATCCATAGCCGCAGGCAGCATTGTTCCTTGAGCAGGACTAGAGAACCCGGTGAACACGCCGGAGATTACCCCGATCACCAGAAAAGCGATAATACCCGCTGGGGTGCTTGGAATTACCAGAATGGCCAGCATTGACAATACAGTCACAAATGTTCCAAGGAGTACGTTAGCCTTGACGCCAATTTTTTTTGTCACCATCGGACTTAAGACGGCTCCAATCATAACTGGTAAAATGGATACAATACCTACGGTAACCACCAAACCTTCATTGCCAAAAAAATATTTAAAGTAGTGTACCATAACGGCTGATCTGATCCCATTAGCCAAATTCAAAGCTAATACGTAAATATAAACGATAATGGCATTTTTATTGGTAAAAACTGCAACAAGCATCTCTTTTAATGAAGGTCTCGCCTCATCTTTACTCGACGTAACGATATATCTCTCTTTCAAGTTCAGTACTTGAAACAGAGAGACCAGAATCGTAATGATACCGACCACAAGCATCAATAAAGAAAATCCTCTGGCATCGCTTCCGCCCCCCAGAGCTTTATAAAGCGGCTGAGCAGCGATTGTAACAAACATGGCTCCAACCATAACAAGCATGTAGCTGTAAGTGCCAATAGATACCCGTTCATCAACCCGTTTCGTGACAGCAGGCATAATAGCTGAGCTTGGCGCCGGTGTAATCGCAATCATGATACTGTATGCAAGGTAAGTTACCGTAGCATAGATAATTTTTCCCGTGTGGGAAAGATCAAAGCTGGTAAAAGTCAACCAACCAAAAATGGCGGTCGGAATACCTAGAATGAGCATCCACGGCTTATACTTTCCCCAAGGCGTAGTCACTTTATCTACAAATATACCAAACATGGGTGCCAGTACTGCATCAATGATACGAGCGACCAGAAATAACCCTGCGACATAAGCAGGGGAAATTTTCATGACATCCGTATAAAAGAAGAGCAAAAACATGGAGATCATTTGGAAATGCAGGGTGCCCGTCAAGCCACCGATAGAACAAGCTATCTTTTCCCGGAGTCTAAGCTTAGGTTCCTCATGTTTAGTTTCATTGATAACGCTTTCATTGTAGGCGATTTCTGCTCTACTCATTCTGATTCCCCCTATTATTCTGAGGAGCGGGGAAATGCCACCCGCTCCTTCCAACCGAATCTAGCAACTCCGGTTAAGAGTCTGAATAACCGTAATGAATAAATTCTTCATTTCTTCAGGTGCTTTACCTAACACCTCGCTAACCGAAAGCTGTCGGGCAAACTGAATCATCGGATGATTCAGCATTTCCGGTGCATATTGATTTAGCATTTCCAATGCGACCGGCTCATCCATAATCTCACCCAACGTGGAATCCGTAGAGAAGCGATCTTGCTCCAGAGAAGTCTCGGTCTCATATTCGTAGGTATAGCTTCCGGAGCCCACTTCAATTGGCTGCTCCCGCTCAGGAAGCTCCAAAATAGCAGTGGTATTGGCCGGTATCTCCACTTCAATACGAATCATATTATTTTGACAGGACCATTTGCTCACAATCCGTCCGTAAACGGAATGAAGCTCTGCTTCAACAGCAGTAATTCCTGCAATAAATTGTGGCTTGATCAGAATCTTTTTGTATCCCGGCTCCAGTGGATTGATGCCCGCCAGCCTGCGGTACAACCATTCCCCTATTGAACCGTAAGCGTAATGGTTTAAGGAGTTCATGCCTGAGACATCAAATTCGCCATTAGGCAAAATGGAGTTCCAACGCTCCCAAATGGTGGTGGCCCCTTTCTTTACGGCATATAACCAGGATGGATAATCTTCTTTTAGAAGCAGTATGCCTGCCAGATCATGAAGTTGATTTTCCGTCAAGGCATGGCACAAATAAGGAGTTCCTACGAAACCGGTGGACAAATGATTTTTGTGATTGGCGATGTTGGTTTTAAGCGCTTCCAGAATACGCTCGCGGTATTGCTCATCCGCCAAATCAAAATATAAAGCCAGAACGCAAGCTGTCTGTGTTTCACTGACCATTCTGCCAGTCGCCGTAATATATTCCCGGTTGAAAGTCTTCTTAATATGGTTATAAAGTTGATCGTAAGTCTGAGCGTCTTCCTTCTTGCCCAGAACCTCTGCTGCTTGGCATAAAAGACGGGTGGAATATGCATAATACGCATTGGCTATCAGATACTGATCTGTTGCCCCTGTCCGATCGGCGCTTTCCTCCTTATCTAGCGCAAGCCAGTCGCCATATTGATAACCCGACTGCCATAATCCGTTGCGTCCGCAGCGTAAAGTAATATAATCGACCCACCCCTTCATGCTCTCGTATTGCTCCTTCAGGACTCGAACGTCACCATAGGTTTCATAAAGTACCCAAGGGATAATAACTGCCGCGTCACTCCAGGCAGCCGCTCCATCCTGATCCCCTAAAATATTCGGAACGACATGAGGAACCCCATATTCCGGCGTTTGCTCTGAAGCAAGGTCATGCAGCCATTTGCTGAAAAATAGTGCAACATCCATGTTGTAAGCGGCGGTTCGGGCAAAAACCTGAGCATCGCCCGTCCAGCCCAGCCGTTCATCTCTTTGCGGACAATCAGTTGGAATATCAAGAAAATTACCTCTTTGGCTCCATTGAATATTGCTTTGAAGCTGGTTTACCAAAGCGTTGGATGTAGTGAAGCTTCCCGTCATAGCCATATTTGTATGAAGCACGCATGCTGTGAAGTTTTCCAGACGAATATCTTCCAGCCCTTCCACACAGATATACCGGAATCCGTGGAAAGTAAAGTGCGGCATGAAGACTTGTTCCTCACCGTTGCAAATAAAATGATCGACCGAAATAGCTTGACGAAGCGTGTCCGGGTAAAAGTTCCCTTCCTTATCCAACACCTCTGCATGCCTGATCGTAATTTTTTGCCCAACCTTCCCTTTTACCTTTATTTGCACAAACCCGGTTAGGATTTGCTCAAAGTCCAGCACTTGCTCTCCTGCTGGTGTCGTAATCAGCGTTTTGGCGGCAAGTCTTTCGGTGATCCGAACCGGCTCACTCTCCTGGGCGATGATGCGGTTGTTGTCAAATGAAAAGGAGTCCACCTGCTCCGGCTCCTGCTTTGGATAACAGGAATCAATGGTTTCACCCATATAAATTTCGCTGCTACGAATACTCCCCGTCGCTACCTTCCAGCTTGTATCCGTTGAGATGATTTCAGAGGTCCCATCCGTATAAGTGATATGCAATTCCGCCAATGCGGCTACACGGTCTCCATAATGATTAGGCGTACAAGTAAAACCAAAGATGCCTTTATACCAACCGTTTCCCACGATGATTTCCAAACAATTTTGTTCATGCAGCATCCCGTCAGTGTCATAAGTTTGATACTGCAGTCTTTTTCTATAATTGGTCCAACCAGGCGCAAAATACGTGTCGCCCACCTTTACCCCGTTCAGCCTAATTTCGTAGACACCAAGGGCCGTTGCGTAAATACGCGCAGTGCGTACGGTTTTGCTCACAGAAAACTCTTTTAAGAAGACAGGACAAGCGGTTTCTTCCGCGGGAAAACGATGGGTAATCCATTCTGCCTTAAAATTCGTTCCGTTCAATAATCCTGTCTCAAAGCTTCCTTGCACAGTCGCATGGTTCTCTTTGTTATCCCATACCTCTACCTGAACTCCATATCTGGTGGAAGTAGCAAGGTCCGGCCCGGCATATTTTACATGGATTGATGTATCGCTTTCCAGCTTACCTGTATCCCAAATGCTATTCCCATCCGTGGTAACTTGAATCCGATAGACCTTTTGTCGGACATTTTGTTCCTCAGAGACCAGCTTCCAGGAAAAACGCGGCTTCCTTACATCCAGGCCAACCGGATTTTCACGATATTCCGTCCGCAAATCAACAATCTTCATTAATGCAGTACTCCTTTTCGTTTGGATTTACATCAGTTTGCGCCGTTAACTGCCTGCAAAATACTTTCTAGTGCCTCTTCCGTAAAGACTCCGTTACTCATCGCTACGGCGGTGCGAAGATGTGTAGCTTTCATCACCTCATTCACATTCATACCCAGCATTTTGGTGCCATCCCCCTCCTCTGAAGGAGCTGATGCAGCCAGCATGGATTTAACAACCTCTGCCCCGGCAGGATGCTCCATCAAATCGCCAAACGTTGAATCTCTCGTGATAATTTTTGGGAGTGGAACAGTTGATTCCACCTCTATACTTTCTCGAAGCACAATCTCTCTGGAGGATTTGCCTATCAGAATTTCAAAGGTGCCTGTCTCTACATGCCAATCCTTTAATTGGACGTTATAATAAGCAAACGATCTTTTATTCAACTGGAAGGTAACCGTTTGCGTCTCTCCCGGAAGAAGAAACAGCTTTCTAAAGCCCTTAAGCTCCTTCTCTGGTCGAATGACCGTACTCTCCGTATCTCTTACATAAAGCTGGACGATTTCTTTTCCAGCTGCGGGACCTGTATTTTTCACCGATACACTTACGCTTAGCATCTCATGATCCTTAATGTGCCTTTGGTCAACTTGCAATTGACTGTACTCAAAAGTAGTATAGCTAAGTCCATATCCAAACGGGAACAAAGGTTTCACATCCCTTGTATCATAATGCCTGTAACCGACGAAAATTCCTTCTTTATAATGAACTTCATGTTCATCTCCAGGGAAATTCAAATAGGAAGGATTATGTGCTAGCTTCTGCGGGAAGGTCTCTGCTAGTTTACCGCTAGGACTGACGACACCAAACAGCAAATCGGCAACAGCTCCTCCAGTTGCCTGACCACCGAGATACCCTTCCAATACCGCTTTCACCTGGTTTAGCCACGGCATCTCAACTGGAGATCCATTGCTTAACACTACAATGGTATTCGCCTGCACTTTAGACACAGCTTCGATCACGGCTTGATGATTTGCCGGCAGCTTGAGATGCTTCCGATCAAAGCCTTCGGATTCGTGTCTCGCCGGAAGCCCTGCAAAAATTACAGCTATTTCAGCTTGTTTGGCCTGTTCCACTGCTTCGTGGATCATTGCCTCATCGATTTCATCATGGTTCATAGCATATCCGTCAGCATAAAGCAGGTTGGCGTCATTTCCCGCCAGCTTTTTCAGTTCATCATAGATGACATCCAGCTTGGTTGTTTGAATAAAAGAACTGCCCGCCCCTTGATATCTTGCCTGCTTCGCAAAGCCCCCAATCACCGCCAAAATTGTTCCTGGTTTAAGCGGAAGCATGTGATCTTCATTTTTCAGGAGCACCATGGATTCTTTTGCTATCTTCCTAGCCAGCTCATGGTGTTTCTCTGGATCATAGACGACTCCGGCTTTCTTGTTCTCCGCTGCTTTGAATACCAATTTGAGTATGCGTCTTACCGCCTGATCAAGCATCTCTTCCGGGAGCCAGCCTGACTTCACTGCTTCAATGATTTTGGCGACTCCACGTCCCCCACTGGAAGGCATTTCGATCTCCAGGCCAGCTTCTAGATCTGCGTCTCTTTCAATCGCTCCCCCCCAGTCGGAGATAACTGCTCCCTCAAATCCCCATTCTTCCTTCAAGATATCAGTCAACAAGGTTTTGTTTTGGGCGCAAAATTCGCCGTTCAATCTGTTATAGGCAGACATAACTGTCCAAGGTTCCGCCTCTATGACAGCTTCCTCGAAGCTGGCCAAATAAATCTCCCTTAAAGTTCTTTCATCTACAATCGCATTAATAGACATTCTCCGGGATTCCTGATTGTTGGCGGCAAAATGCTTCAGCGATGTACCAACACCTTGGCTCTGAACCCCCTTGATGAAGCTTGAAGCCATTTTTCCCGACAAATATGGGTCCTCCGAAAAGTATTCAAAATTTCTTCCACACAAAGGAGAACGTTTGATATTTGCCCCAGGTCCAAGCAAAATGGATACTTCTTCTGCCTGGCATTCCTCGCCAATCGCCGCTCCCATTTCTGCAATTAGATCCTCATTCCATGAGCAAGCCACGCCGGCGGCTGTAGGGAAACAGGTAGAGGGAACGCTTTTGTTTAAACCGAGATGGTCAAAATTCCCTTCCTGCTTTCTGACTCCATGTGGCCCATCCGTCATCATAATAGAGGGTATACCTAATCGCTTGATATCCTGTGTATTCCAAAAATCTTTACCTGAGCATAAGCTTGCTTTCTCCTCTAGCGTCAGCTCGCGTATCAATTCATCAATTTTGTTATGCATTGCTTCTTACGACTCCCTTCACTTGCATAGTATAAGCAAGTTAAATTGTAAGGGGTTTCTTGAAAACATTATGGTATTTTAATTTTGTATATGGTATTTTAATTATCGAATTAAATAAAGCGCTTACAATATAAAATTTAGTTTTAAAATTGATTCCAGTTCGAATTTTGTAGAAAGGGGATTGGCAAATGGATTTTTCCCAGGGTTCTCTTTCCTTTATCAGCAAACGACTATCCTTGATCTTCCGATTATCAACTTTTTTTGTGAATCCAATGGGTGATATTTTATGGGAATATACCCCGAATCGTAGCTTGAACCCTTTCTACCAAAACAAGAGAAAAAACTTATTTGAGGTATTAAACTTTGATCCCGCGAAGCCTTGTGAGTTCCCCATCCTTCAGAAAAGCTTCTATCTGGAAAACTACATTCTGATTAGTTTAAATCAAGGAGGCCACTTTCAAGGCACAATATTGCTCGGACCTTCTATTTCATCTGCGCTTGCAGACTCGAAAATTTTGGGAATAATCAACGATCTACATCTGGGCGCTCAACGAGAGCAGATTCTAAACTATTACCATACCGTCCCTGTAATTCCACGTGATACACTGTTGGAGATTTGCACCCTAGTTTTTCACATGGTTACGCAAAAAATGATTTCGCCGAGAGAGATCATTAATGAAATAAATACGTCTTTGAGCTCTGATTTAAAGTTTAATATGGAAGCCGAAACAGCCAAAACGCGCCAAACCAGTGATTTTCATCATGACCCGTTACTGGAGAAAAAGCTATTCAATATTATTAGAGAAGGTCGTATTGAGGATTTGAAAAACTTCGGCAATGATTTTGGCGACAAGGTCGGGGTACTATCCAAATCCAGCTTTATCCGATCAAAAAAAAATCTTGCAATCACCTCCATTACACTGGCTACCCGTTCCTCCATCGAAGGGGGCGTTTTGTCCGAACAGGCGTTTAGCCTCAGCGACCTTTTCATCCAGCGGCTCGAGGAAATGAATAAATCGGAGGAGATTGACCAATTTCTTGTGGAAGCCCTGTTAACGTTTACGCAAAAGGTTCGGCAAGCAAAGGAACGTCGATATTCAAAGACGATTACCACGTGCCAAAATTTTATCCACAACCACCTATACGGTAAAATCAACCATGAACAAATTGCAAATTACGTTAAATTAAGCCCAGGTTATCTTTCCGTTTTGTTTAAAAAAGAAGTTGGCGTTTCTGTAAACGAATATATTCAACAAGCCCGGATCGATGAAGCCAAAAATTTGCTAGCCTTCACGGATAAGCCGATCACGGAAATCGGCGCATTGCTCAGTTTCACAGATCAAAGCTATTTCACGAAAATATTCAAAAAAATGACTGGTGTGACGCCAAGAAAATATCGTGAAAACCCACATACACTGGAAACAAGTTAGAAACAATAAGAAGTCTAAAGTGTATCATAACCCCAAACAAAGAACCCATTATCTCAAATGAGTTCTTTGTTTGGCGCAAGTCGTGTGCTGTTATTCGCTGAATACCCGCCGTCGCCTGGGTCAGCAAAAGTACGATCACTTTTTCCGGTTTATTTGATGCCTTTTTGAAATGAAAAATTTATTTTTTAGCTATTTTTTAAATACTTTTTTAATTCATATAAAATTGGCTTTGCGGATAATGTTGATCCATCTGAGTCCATTTTGAATAAAGACATAGGTGCCCAATGATTAATAATACTTAAATCTGGAGCCCACGGACGTATCCCACTAACGCCATTTTCTCTACCCCACTTAATAAAATCTATAGTGAAACGTGCCTGATCTTTTTCAGAAATCTCATATCCAGGTATAGGAGTATCCCAATCAGCAAAAGGACCGCTAGTTATTGCTTCGGAAGGATATGCATATTCAGCCACAAAAATTGGAAGCTTCAATTCATTGTAAGTTTCAGTGATCATATTTTTTGTGTAATTCACTGGATCTGTAAAGTGACTCATTGAAGTGGGGTAAAAACTAATACCAACTTGATCTACGTTGTATCCGTTTTCTGCTAACGTTTTAAAGTAAGAGGTCATAAAATTTGTGTCGGCCATAGCTGTTGTAATGTGTGTGGAAAATTTCGCATCCGGGTCTACTTTCTTAATTCCATTGGCTAGTGCAGCCATCATTTCCCCGTTATAATTCCAGACATTTTCTTTTAACCACTGAGCACCAAAAGAGGGTGATGTATACATATCCTGTAGTGTTTTATTTTCTAATATAGGGTTTACAGCTGTCTTAAGACCCACACTCACACCACCAAAACCAAAGTTGGCCTCATTACCTATGTTCCAGAATTCAACCTCACACCCTGACTTTACTACTTCTTTAGCCACTAACTCTCCGTATTGATACAACACATCTTTCATTTCTTCTAGGTTATATTCACTCCAGGGCTTGTTGGGTTGAGTAATTTCAGGATAGTCTTTGAAGTTAGGTGCCTGCTGGGAAAATGAATCCATATAAGTGTAAGCTACCATTATTTCTGGATTCACTTTTAGACCCAGTTCTTTTGCAATTTTACAAACCTTAAGTCCAGATTCCAAAGACAGCAGCTCAGCGTGCTCTGGATCATTTGAAACGTCTCCATCGTTATATCTCTTGGTATTAATACGAACAAACATTTCATTAGAACCTATCCGCCTATATAATCGCTGCAGCTCTTTAGGAGTTCTAGCAATGTTGTTCCCATACTTGAATTTATAGCCTTGCTTCAAGGTATCCGATACGCCTTGACCAAGAGAAAGCGCCATTCTAAAATTATTACTTTCTATCTCTTGTGACTTTGATTTAGCAGGCTGAGCATATATTGTGGAGTCAAATCCCATTATTAATAACACGGTCACCAAAGTGAAAATCAACATTTTTTTCATGTCATATCCCTCCTAATTAATGAAAAGGCTCAATACTGAAAGGAAAAATAAAATAATGTATGTGACCAATGACCGATACCATGAAATGAACATTAACGAGGTGAATACTAAATTATTGTATTTTTTTAATGCTTCCCCCTTCCAGTTTTTCTTACTAAAAGTTCTGTTCTTTAATTTCCACCTTGCTACCAATGTATACCAATGGTTTGTTAGCGCTTACATTATTATTTTTAACTCATTTATTCAACTTTCACCATGTCAAAAAAATAGATGTTGACTGTCAAAAACATAAAAAAAAGCAGAGGCACATCGTTTGCTGCGATGTGCCTCTGCTGAAACCTTATAACCGACATAAATTCACTCAAGTGTGAAACCATGCGACATCTATTTTCTTTTGTTGCAATCTCGAATCAGAGCGTAAGACCGCCGTCGGCCACAATGATAGACCCCGTCATATAACTCGAACCATCCGAGGCCATGAAAGCAACCAGTTCAGCCAGCTCTTCTGGCTCTGCATAACGTCCGATCCGCATATTTGGGAATTCTTCTGGTACATAACCGCTTTCTTGCAGTGATTGAGGAACAGCCGCTGTTAAGGTTGTAGCCACTCCCCCAGGACAGATGGCATTAATGCGAATTCCTTTTCTCACATACTCAATTGCAGCCGCTTTTGTTAAACCTGCAACTCCGTGCTTGCTTGCAGTGTAGGCAGCTAAACTGTGCTCGGCACGAATTGCGGTCGTAGATGCGGTATTAATGATATGACCGTAGCCTTGTTTCTCCATCACTTGAAGGGCATATTTCATTCCGAAGAAGATCCCTTTCAGGTTAACATCAATCACCCGCGAAAATTCTTCTTCCGAGATCTCATGAAAGGGTTGGAATTTTTGCAAAATACCAGCATTGTTAAATGCCACATCAATTTTTCCATAAGTTTCAATTGCTTTCTGTATATAATTCTGAACATCCTCACCTCGAGATACATCAGCTTGAACAAAAACGGCCTCCCCACCATTTTTACGAACAAGCTCCAGCGTTTCTTCTCCTGTAACAGCATTGAAGTCAACCAGCACTAGCTTGGCTCTTCTTGCTGACATCAGCACTGCGCTTGCTCGGCCAATTCCGCTTCCTGCACCTGTGACGATGATAACTTTACCCTCAAGCGAAGCATCGTTTTTTCTGGAAGAAGGAGCAGCGTGGGTTTGTGGAGTCTTTTCTGCTACAAACCCAATTGGAGCCAAATCATTCTTAATTGCTTCTAGTGTAGAAAGGGGAATGTTCACTTGAGGAAGGGCGACCAGCTGATCCAAAGTGAAATTGGAGGCCATCTTAAATGTTGGTTCACTTACAAATTGAGGTAAATGTTTTTGCAGTACAGCGAACGCTTCTTCATGGTTTAATAGATCACCAATTTTAATATTTTCATTGTAGGCCATTGGGCTCATCCTCCAGTAAAGTTAATATACTTCTAAAAAATGATATTATATATATCATCATGATAGTAATACTATCATTTTTGAGAGTGAGGATGCAACTTTACTTCGTGAACCAAGTAAAAGTTAATCCATATGCTTCGCTATGTTTAATACGGACCTGTTCATTGACAAGCAACAGGCACCTTTGCTAGCATGATTGAAGCTGAATCCTGTAAGGAGGTCTTCCTCATTCAACCTAGTCAAAGACTTGAACATGAGCGCAGCAATCTGAGAATAAAGCGGCGCATAAATATTATTGAAGCAGCCCAGATCGTTTTTACCAATAAAGGGTTTGAACAAGCCACGATGCAGGAGATCGCCAAGGAAGCGGGTTTGGGTGTAGCTACCATCTTCCGCTATTTCCCTAAAAAGGAGCAATTGATCGTGTCCGTTGCTTCCAGGATTGTCCAATCCGAGTTTGAGGTGTTATCAGAAATTGTCAGGGGTAAAGGCAACTGTTACGACAAGCTGGACAGAATCTTTGGTGCACTCATCTTTTTTCAGAATACAGAGCATCAACGAAACTCTAAACTTATTGAAGCATTTGAATGTTACGTTGCGATGTCAAAAGAACCTCTGGAAGATATAGAAATCTACCAGGCACAATACAACAAACTGATCGCGCTTTTCAGTGAGCTTGCTCTACTTGGAGAGCAAGACGGCTCTGTAAGGACGGACCATATGACTGCCGATACCATCATTACCATGATGAACGTTTTTGGGAATTTTTCCAAGAAAATGGCTATGCTGAATGGCATTGCCGCATTTCATACACAGGTAGAAGAGGCAGAACAGTTCAAGATCCTGAAGAAATTATTCCTGGACCAATTAAGAGCTTAAACATCGCCTTTGGGCTTTAGATTGGCTTTAGGTTATCGCGGATTCTCAAACTATGAGACCGATGTGAAGCACATATTGAACAGGACATCCTACACTATTTTTGTTGTTTATGTACTGGACTACGTATTTTGTAGAGAAGAAAGTACCTAACGCCAGTAAAGGCTGGCAAGGCACTTTCTTCATTTGCGTATTTTTTTGGAATCTCGTTTTCCACACGAAAAAGGATGCTGCATGTTCAATGCAGATCCCTGTTCCTTATACTCATCTTATTTCCGGTGTTCATCCCATATCCGGTCTGCACGAATCAGCGCTTCATCTATGGATATATTGCCAGCGATCGCATCCTGCACAAGTTCATAGAAGGCATTGCAAAAGCCAAGGGGAATCCCGTCCTGTCCCCAATAATACTCCATACCATAAAGTTTGATCATCTTCGGATCATGAAGCAGTTGCTCCACCTCTTGCTTCAGCTCAGAGGACTGATGTGGCATCGGCTCCTTGGTGACTGGAGCGCCGCTCACCGCTTGCAGGTACTTCGGATATTCCTCCTTGCTGTAAAAGAAGTGCAAGAACTGCTCCATGACCTTTGCCTTCTCCGGGTCGGCAGCAGCCAGCGAGGACATGACCCATTCTGAAAGCTGTGATAATCCCATAATATGGAATCTCCCCTGACGGTCGGGAACCGCAACCGGACGCTGCCGTTCGGTAATTCGGAGAAAATCGTGTTTTTCATAATCATCCTCCTTTTTTTGTCTATTGGAGGACACAACATGAATAACGATCTTCATCTGTCTGCAGACCCTTTCCCACTCGTTCGGGACATCGGATGGAATAAAACTGATAAGTTGTACACGCATCCGGATCGGATATTGGGTTATGATGTTTTTCTATTCGTTGCCAAGGGCTCCATGCAAGTAATCGAAGATGGAGTAGAATATATTATTGGAGAAAATCATCATTTGTTTCTGAAAAAAGGCCGCCATCACTGGGGACTATAGATGACAGAACCCGGTACCAGCTGGTACCGGATTCACTTTAACCTCCCTGACGAGGCTTGTGACAACTACAGGGAACATTCGCCTATTCCCGAATTGGAGTACTATGGTCCGGAACACTATAATTACTGTATTCCATTGCCGAAAAATAGAACCTCTAGCCTGCATGTTCGTCTCGCAGCTAGAATAGAAGCACTGGTTGCTGATTACCGTACGCCTGGATCATACAGTTTGACTCATGTCAGCTTGAGTGTGTGTCAACTGTTTCTCGAGCTGCAACAGGCGATGAGCGAGCGGAGCAAAATCGGACGAATTAGCAAGACAGATACGGTTGCCGGTCGTGTCATAATTTATTTACCGCATCATACCGAGGAAAATTTTGATTCAAAAAAAATCGCCTCCCATATGAACCTTAATTACAGCTATTTATCGGCTGCGTTCAAAGAGCAGACAGGTCAGACCATCGTGGATACCCACACTAGGCTGCGCATGAACAAGGCCATTGAATGGATGCGTAATAGTACGCTTAATATCTCTGAGATTAGTGCTCCCTCGGTTATCATAATCCTTTTTATTACAGTAGAGTTTTTAAGAAGGTTATAGGAGAGTCCCCATCTTCCTTCATGTATCATCTCTATAAACCATAGCGGACATTGAAGAAGTTGCAAGGAAAAAACATTGTCTTGATCGGCTTCGTTGAATTTTAGACCCCTGTTATTTTTAAGCGAAGTCAATCGAAAATTTGCCCAACCAGTGACTTTTAAATTGCAGATACACCGCGAATTCCTGTCAATCGTAACATTCCATGCTTGATCTTTTTGTTTTATATTAAACGTGTATTGCTTCAAAGGTTTAATTCAACATGTCATTCCAAGTCAAGGAAATGAACATATCTATATTCTCCTTGATTGGAAATGAAATAGCTTTCTCTAATCATGGCATATCTCTTTGAGGGGCGCAACTTGAAGTGTGTTAATGTTTACTGATGAAAAGAGGGATTCAGGAATTTCCGTGCCCTAAAGGTGGGATCATATCATAGTAAAAAGAGCCTTGGACCACAGTTTCGGTCAAGGCTCTTTTTACTACAGTTGAAAATAGCGACTGCAATGCACCGACTTGTCAACCTTTCTGCACATTATGGAATTTACGACATTTTTTTCAGACGCACGGATAATGGTAAAGGATGGCTGATCGTTCTCTCTTCTTTCTCAGACTTAGTGGGTACGTTTAGACGGACGTGACAGCCATCTGTCACTAGGCTTACGCTTCCACCTGCCTCATGGATTATGTCAAGCTTGTTTGCGCCTTTTTCCTTGGGATAGAGCACCGTCAGGAATCCGTCTCGGGCATCTGCAACCGCACGCACGTAATCCATCATGCCAGCCTTCTCGTCGCCCCGATCATAAAAACGGGTGGAGCGCCCGTGCTCCAGAGTGATCGATTCAAGCGGACTCAGAAACACCGTTTCCAGATCTGCATCATATGCCCCTTCCGAATTCACTCGACGTATACCTTTGTATAGCAAACCGGATTGCTTCTTCCGAACGTGGAACAATAAATTCCCGATTCCGTTCAAAAGGTAATTCGGCCCTGTCTTCCAATGCCAACTTCGCCTGGCGCAGCGTATCCTCCAGTGCCAGCTTGGCTCCGTCGGTGAAGAATTCTCCCCGGCTCTCAAGCATCTTCTCCGCTCGCCTGGCCAGCTCGCAGAGCTCATCGCGATTGCTGGAATTCGATGTCATCTTGACATTCCGCCTTTCTCTATTTGTATCGAAAGCCTCAAACATCTGGAAAATGTGTCAGTTGGCCATACAGCCATGGTATCGACTTTTCTCCAGATATCTCGTGTGAGCCGGAATGAATGTGGTAGTCGAAATTATCTTTGGCTCCCCACATTCTGTAAGTATATTCCAGAAACGTTACAGCCTGCCGCACTTGCTTGACTGGAAAGATCGGGTCCTGTTCTCCCGACTCCACGAAGAGCGCACGCGGGGCTATGATCCCAGTTAACTCCGGCTGCTCTGCATCCAGCAAAATGCCCGGCAGGTAGTTATCGATGCAGTGATGCATCGCTAGAATGCTGCCCTGGAACGTATTCGTCCAGCCGCACAATACTGTAGCCTTAACGCGTTCATCGAGCGCAGAAGCATATGCAGCGACCAGACTTCCTCCCGAGAATCCAAAGGTGCCAACCCGCTTCGCGTCCACATCGTCACGTCCGAAGATATAGTCCATGGCACGTATTGCTTCATACACTCTCATGCCCGCCAGCGTCCTGCCGTACATCAGCAGCTGAGAGGATAGCGTGCCACATGAACTGTAATTAGGTGCCGATTTCAATTCCTCCGCCATTCGCCGGACGCCGAAGCCCATGATCTCTGGAACCACAACAAGCATTCCCTTCCGTACCAATTGCACGGCGAATCGATTGTGGATTCCCGGGTCAGCCAATTCAGTACCATCAGGCTCCAAACCGACCGCATCAAGATATCCGTTCCCATGACCATGACAAGCAAGAACGGCAGGCCAAAGGCCATTTCCCACCTTCGGAACAAGCACAATCACGGGTACATGCACCGCCTCCATCGTCGTATAGGCGATTCGTTCGAGTATAAAATCACCATAATCTACCCGAGCCAGCACGACAGGATCAAGTGGATGGTCTCTGTCAGGGAATGCGCCTAAGGCTTGCTTCAACGTGGTACGCAGCTGCAACTGACGATCAGCCGGAGTGCAATGCACCTGTTGTCTCTCTCTTTTTCTTCGCAAATCCTGTTCCTCATATAACTGCTTCAGCCATGCATCTGTGGTCCAGTCCACTGTCTTCTGCCTCCGATCCATTCAAAAACTCCCCTTCATGCACCAGTTCCTGATGACAGGCCTGATTTCCTCGGAGGCCCGAGGTTGCAGCACCCTTATCTCCGGCTCCACGCAGACATCCATTGTCTCCCAGCCGTATTTCTCCAGGGATAGCACAACCGGCTGCACCTCTCCCATTTGTTATCCATTTACAAGCTATGCTCATCCGTGCTTCAGCGTATTTCTCCAATACTCCTTGGGCGTCACACCGAATGTTTTCTTGAACAGCGAACTGAAATAAGATGTATTCGGTTTACCAACCGTTTTCCCGATTTTCGTAACCTTGTCAGCACCCGCGAGGAGTAGCTCCGTTGCCTTCTCCATTCGGTAGCCGACCAGATAATCGTTAAAATACATGCCTGTGGCGCATTGTATCCCACTGCCTTTAACCATTGACCATTATAAGCAGGGACGAAACCTGTAGCGCCTTCTCCCCAAACTTTAGGACCTCCCAGTTTTTCTCGTTACAGTTAGGAGTGCCTTCGTAGGTTTCATATTTACTCTAGCATCCAGTATTTGATTTATATTCAAAAAAATCAAAATATGCTTTTTTAGATCTTGTATCCAAATCTTGGGCACATATCCCTACATAAGCTCCAGTAAACCCCAGTTTACCCCCGTATTCATCAGAAAGTGTTCCAAAGTTAAGCGGTGTAGTTACAGCAGTCCAATTGTTCCCATCAGGAGAAGCATAGAAAACAAGGTCTCTATAAGATACTTCAACTTTTAAAAAGTAACGTTCCCATGTATTTGAAGAAATCTCCATGGAAGAAATCTCATCGTATACGCCTTGTCTTGAACACACTACTCCGACACAAACACCTCTGATTTCATCGTGACTTATCCGTAAATAATAGTAGTCTTTGTCATCGTAATAACATACCAGCCCGGCCATTTGCATATAGTTATCGGGCTCAAATTCTACACAAGTAGAAGCTGAGAAACAAAAATGTTGGACCGAACGTGCAATCAGGCTTTGATCATGAAGTGACGATAATGACTCTCTTCCTGTCAAACGTAAATATCCTTTTCTCTCGTCCAAGGAAACCCAGGATGAATCAAAAGGAACCCGTAAACTTTGATAAATAATATTCAGTTGACTTGCATCAAACTCATCCCGCTCTATCAATGGTGGAAACGAGCAAGGAGCTAGCACGGGTGCCTTAACTTCAACAGCGGGAAGTTTTCCTCCATGCGCTAGCTGGAGCCAACCATCATCCGTCCATTCACAACGCTGAATAGCTGTCTCTCGTCCGAGCGGATTGTCAGTACGTGTACCGGGAATGGGACGGGTACAGAGGTGAGCCATATACCACTCCCCGGTTTGGGTTTCAACCAATGAACCATGACCTGCCTGTTGAAAAACATAATTAACATCGTGAGCTGTTGTCATCATAGGATAGTGAGGATCTGTCTCATAAGGTCCTTCTAATGTTCTAGATCGGGCCAGAGTCACCATATGATTTGTCCCTGTACCCCCTTCTGCAGTAAGCAGATAATAATATTCTCCCCGTTTATAAAGTTGTGGCCCCTCTGTCACTCCAACAGTAGTTCCCTTATAAATTTCATGGATTGGGCCCGTCAATCTCCTTGCGTCAGGATTATACTCCTGCATAATGATTCCAGAAAAATGAGTACGATTCTTCCTGAAATCCCATCTCATGTTCAACAGCCACTTTCTTCCGTCATCATCATGGAACAGAAATGGATCAAATCCACTTCCATTTAATCTGGTTGGGGGAGTCCAAGGACCATTAATATCCTTTGCCGTGATGATATAGTTATGCAAATCCTTATGAATGCTACTGCGTGATTTTACATCTGTAAAGATCAAATAATACGTACCCTCAGCATAAGATAAAGCGGGTGCCCAGATAGACCCAGAGGCAGGATTTCCACGTAAATCGACTTGTGAAGACTGAGTTAATACCCTGCTTAACAATCGCCAATGTATCAAATCTCTAGAGTGATGAATTTCCACACCCGGAAACCATTCAAAGGTGGACGTCGCAATATAATAGTCATCCCCTACTCTTAAAAAAGAAGGATCGGGATGAAAGCCGGTTAAAACAGGGTTGTGAATGAACTGTTGCATGATAACCTCCATCGATATGAAATAGTTGTAATTTAACCCTTCACTCTATTGGCTGTGCTTTGCACCCGATGCAGTTTCTTTTCGGACAAGATTGCCGTCCCGGTATTCTGCTAAATCAACGGTTATGTTCATATCTTCGATAGAATTGACATTGATGATTTGTGTTCTGCCGTCTTTCAGAATAATCTCAACAGTATCTGCATCTAAGCCATTTACCATATCAATCATGCTAGCTGACTCATGGGGTTCAATAATCGTGATGTATCTGGCCGTTTTGCCTGTCGTTCTGACGGCATAGGTTTTGCGTCTTTGTGATTCATCCCCCGGAAAGGCATCTGCACCCACTAGGCCCGTGAAGTGCACAGCATTTAAACCTGTTAGATCAAGTGTTATTATTCCGTCTAAATCGTGATTGATCGGACTTGCAGGGATGGCATATGGATACTCGATGCCTACGATCGTAACTCGGCCCCCCTCATAATCCTTACCAATTCCAAATCCGTGGTCCACATTTTCATAAACAAGATCTAATTCACTTAAGTTCACATGTGTGCCATTGGCTAAGGTAAGGTAAGCCTCCCCCCAGAAAAGGCCCTGCTTGGTCTGTTCTGGATACTGCTGCTCATTGTAAACGGGTAGATTTCTCACTCGCAAACGAAGCTGGTGGACATTCGTAATATCCAAATCACATTTTCCCTCGCCCAAAATCCAGGCTCCGAACATGCCTTCTGCCTTGATCTCCCCATCTGTTTCAACTTGGTAGATAAGCGGAATGTTATATCCATGAAATTCTGCTGTCCGACCCAATATTTGTACCGTTTTTTGTGGCCATGCGGTATAAACATCCATTTTTAACAGCCCTGGTGTATTATAGAATGTTCGTGTTCCGCGTAAATCTTCTCCTTCACCGAATATAGTTTCAAAACTCGCCTTGCTAGTTCCACTGACATTATACCAATGGCAATCCGTCACAAATTGTCCGTCTGACAGGGGATTTTCAGTATATTGACTCGTGTGCTTGATATATTCGGAGTAATCCGCTTCTAAACCTTTGAAACCTTTGATTTGTAACAGGCTGTCGTACTGGTGTTCTTGTTCACTCTTTAGAAAGTCAAATAACACAATATAATCATCAGTAACTGCCATTACCCTTTTTTGAATAATCGGCTCTGTAAATTCAGTAAGTGCTCCGTAGGCAGGCGGGTTTGGAATTTCCGGCAGGGAACTGGCGTTGTATTCCGTTCTCTGGGCCAACGTTTCATCATCATCATAAACCATGCCCCCATAGGGAGGATAAGCCCATTGAGAGGCAGTCTCTATAGCAACTGCTTGTAGTGCCTGCCCGCTGTAAAACAATAATCGCCTGGAGTCGCTCGGCACCTGCATTTTTTCATCCACCGTAACCATATTCTTTGTAATTGAAGTTTGCACATAGAACTTATACATAAAATGTCCGTATCCCCACCAAACATGTTCAGGATTATAGAAGCTGCGACCATAACGCATCACGGAAAGCAGATTTGTCCGGTCATAATGCCCATGGGCATACCCGTGTGATCCATAGCGGATGACCGCCTGAATTTGCTCCTCAGGTTTTCTATGGTCCGTTTGGCTCCTTAACATGGCAATCCCTATATTGTCAGCGTATGCATTTTGGCCTGTTAGCTGCGATGTATATTCAGGTAATTCAGCGTGTCCGAATATGGGGTCAGCAATTGGGTTGTGATGGATGACAGGGATATATTCAGGATTCTTATAGTAGGAGTAAGCCAAATCGAAAGTAGAGCCAAAATGGACTCCATCCAATTTTTTCTCATCGGAGTCGCTAATACCAAAGATAACACCACGGTGATCCAAAAATGGAAGAGCTGCATCGAATAAATCCTTAATTCGCACGTAGCTTTTATGGTTACCGCCCCATTTTTTGTTACACATTCCAAATCTAAATTCAAAATCCTCACCTTTATAGGTACTGTGAACCTCGTCATTAAAGGGCACTGGGAAATGTGTATGTAGAATATTAATCCCAAATGGAAGCAAGGCATGAGCAGTATGCATGAATATGGAGGAAACCCATATGTTGTATCCTACAGAACATTCATGCCACCAGCCGTCATTAAATACACCGTAACGCAGTTGTTCAATCAAACCTCCTGGACCAAAAGCGAACCGGAGCGTTCGTTCAATATCCTCAAGTGAGAGCGCACAATACATAGCTCCCAAGATTTCAGACAGCAACCAATTGGAAATATGGCCACTCTGTATGTGATGATCTAGAATATCCATATAGATTCGGAATGTTTTTTCGACTTGTCGATGTTCTGCTGGAGTAAGAACTCCGCTATCATGAATGATGTCATATGGAATAGCTAAATGCTGAAAAAAATGGCCTTCTTGCACATAACTTTGGCTACATCCCTTTTTCTTCTTAGGATAGCCTGTTTCTTCATCTATAAAAAAACGTAAAAACGCGGCCACTTTTTCTGCATACTTTATGTCCTTGGTAAGAGCAAATGCATATGCGGCGGACATAATGCCATGTTCTTCAGCTGTATCATAGCAATAATCCCTTTCATCTACTGGTACAGGCGGCTTTACTTCCCATGCTTCTGCATCTGCAATTATTTTATCAAAACCAGGTTTGAACTTTGGATAATTATCGATCTTGGCTCGTGTTTCACCCCACTTTTGCTCATTATGATAAATATAAGGATGTGGTAATCTTTTTAATGTCTTCAATTCAACTTCGACAGCACTTCCGCTGTCCCCATTGGCCGTAAAACGCACAATTGTATTCTCATGTCCACCCGGTACTATGTTTTCATGGAGAGTGAGAGAGATAGTAACCTCTTGTTCGGCATCCGCATGAAGTACAAAATCATGTGGAGTAATTTCAGCAATCAAAGACTCCCAACCTTCAAAAGTTTGACTTACATTGACCAATTGTGTGTAATCTGTACAATTATATACGTTCAGCGTGTAGGCAATCATGTCGCCTGTATTGCCAGACTTCCCGCGAATATCTGATTGTACTGAAATTTTCTCTCCTCTCACTAACTCAGCTGATATTAATTCGGCGTTTCCATGCAGTTCAAAACTCTGCAAGAATCTCCATATGTTCGCCTTGGCTGACTCAATCTCAAAATCAGACAACTTGATTCTTAATTCATGAATTCTAGTGCCTGCCAGGCGGATTGTTGTTTTGACAGATCGTTCGTCTGCAAAATGAGCCTTTATCATAATTTCGGTGGGCTCCATATTTGTAGATATGCTTAATTTAAGACCATACCACCCCATAGCATCTAGAGCAGAATCGTGGCCCCTCTCAAAACCAATAGGATACCACCCTCTTGCATTCTCCGGTGCACGATATGTTAAGAGTAGTGGTTCCAGCAAATTGTAACCATTCGTGCTCTTTTTTCCACTTACACTCCAATCATTCAATAGGTTCACTTTAGTTTTCAATGTTTCACACTCCCTTAAATCTCAAAATGCATAACAAAAAAGTAATTATATGTTCAGCTTAACATTCAACATTCCCTTGGAAAATGAACTTATTTAATGATCATCTGCGGTAAATTTAAGGTATAACAGATTCGAAAAAATCTTTTTTAGAAATCATGATTTGCTATATTGAAAGAAGCCATTCGATTTAAATCATGACTTTAAGCACGTAAAGACAAACAAGCCGCTCTAAGCGACCTGTTTGTCAATGTAGCCATTATTAGCTGTTTATGAATTGACGGATATTTTTACTACCTTCGTCACAATTCCATCAGGGAGTGTATATTTGAAAGCAATATAATAAACTCCCTCTTGTTCTGCTTTCGGACTCCAGGTAAAGCGTCCGTCTTTGACCTCATAGCCGCTTTTTTCATCCAGATTGGTATCGACTATTGTCGGATTTATGTCAGCAGCACGCAGGTTAAAACTAACTTCATCTCCCACTTTGACGCTTTGATCCATCAAATTAATTTGTGGCGGCTTATAGGGTTCTCCTACTGCCGGGTTAACCTCGACACTTATAAAATTTTCGACTGGAATTCGATGGAATGGATCCGTCGCTGTGACGGTAAAAGCATAACTACCCGGCATAGCGGGCGTCCAGGTGATCTGGCGGGTTGCTTCATCTAGCGAGGCTCCTTCCGGTAAACCGTAGATACGGTAGGAAATTGGATCCTGTTCCAGGTCCTTTGCCAGCGTATCGAGCTGGAGTGGCATCCCTGTTTTTTGATCGGTCAGCACGGACTGACCATCAAGATCGACATTGGAAACACGTACGCGGTTGGTGTTATTATCGTCATCGAGGCAAGTCAGAGCAATTCCGGCATATATCTCTTTGCCCATCGCTACGGTGTAAGACGATTTGGTAGCATAGGTCCAATTCTTCCCGTCCTTTGAATAGGAAGTATAGAAAGTATCTCTTTTTCGCTCCAGACGGATAAACAAAGGTGCAGCTTTGAAATTCTGATCCAGCGTCCAAGAGCCCTTCTGCGTCTCATCTTCTTTGCTGCGGTGAGTTAAAAGGACTCCGTCCCCATTGGAAAACAACCTGAATTGGACGTTCACATCGTCATAATTCAACCGTGGCATCATCATAACGGAAGCATACGTTTCAGGATTGGCTATACGGTCAAAGCCATCGACCTTCATTGTTACACTTCCGTCTCCAATGATTTTGCGGTACAAATAGGTCACGCCGTTATGCTTACTAGCGACGCCTTTTGTGGAAATAGCTGTTGGATTTCCGTCCTGGTCCAGCTGTGCCTCCCCGGAGGCTCCACCCAGATTGGCAACCTGCCACCCGGATTTAGCTTCCTTCACAGGTGGATTGAATATAGGTGCTTCATTCGCTTTGTAATGGAATATGATGATATTTTTATTGGATTTGGTAGATATCTTAATTTTTTTGGTTTTCTCATCCGTCAGCTCATAGCCTTCAAGCATGGGGGCTGTTGCAGTAAAAGAATCACCCGCTTTTACAAGGGTACGGTCAATTCGGATGATATTGTCGCCCGCTTTATAAACAGCTTTTGCGGTTGCAAGCTTGGAACTTTCCTTGAGTATCTCCAAAACCACCGTTTGGCGTGGCTCCACCTTGATATGGAGAGTTTCACCTGAAGCAACACGGTATTCCTTGCCTGTCATTAAATCACGGGCCTTTGTTACACCATGGGTTTCCAATTCGTAGACTTTTCCTTTTTGTCCAACAGCCGGATCATCGGATGACATATTCATGCCAATCAGATAATTACCGTATCTGACCTGATTCAGACCGTCATAACGGATATGTCTGTATTTTTTCCCTAAAACGCCGTCATGCCGATAATTCGCTGTATCATCCTCGTATACGTACATGTCCCCCTGATGGGTAGCTTTGACGTTCGCTATACGGTCCACCTTATCGGTCGTTAAATGGATTCTTGTAAAATCGTTATACTTCCAATTCTCACGTCTCCAGTTAAAAGTTACATATCCCCGCTCCCCTTTGTTCTTGAACACAACAGCTTGAGAATCGATATCTGCAAACGCGAAATCAGAATGTTGCTTTTCCATTGGGAAATAATAACCGTTCTGTCCTGAGCGCTGCTGGCGAGCCAGTTCGGCGAAAGCATTGAAACTTTTCATAGTCTGCTGTAGCTCGACCAACTGGGTGTATACATGGGGTGTATTGGTTTTCAAATTATCTTGAATAGCATCATATGCAAATACCCGGTTATCCTCAACGTAGCGAATCCCTCGACGGATCGCACCTTCACTTCCTACTTTCAGCGCCAAATACGGCAATATTTGATATTGTGTAAACAACCCATACGTATTTTTGCGAGAAGAGGCCACATTTTCATTGACCAACTGAATGGTTCCATCCGCTGCGACTGCATCATTTAAATAATAGTCGAACGATTTCACCGCCCCCAAGGCCGCGTTCGTGATCAGATTGTGGACCTTGTCGTCTCCTTCTGTTAACTCAGCGTACGTATCCAGCCAGGTCAGCATGAGTGAGCCATAATCTCCGGCAAAGCCGCCATGGCTGGCCCCTGCCTCTAAAACCTGATTGTTATCGCTGGAAAACCATTTTTCACCGTCCACCATTTCTTGAAACTTATACTTGATCATATCATAATCACGGTCATCGTTTGGAGGAATAAAGGCCTTATATTTGTCGGTCAGCATAATGGAGGATTGATCTACTTTACTTCGTTCCATCGACTGGATCAGTAGGGTAATCGCTCGGTTCGTGGCGTAGGAAAACCCATTATCCTGATTTACTGTACCTGCGCGGCTGGCCGGATCATAAAAATCCTGTTCACTATTTGTATCCATATAATAGATATTCAGTTTGCCGAACATCTCAATATAAGCCATACGACGGGTAACTGATTTTTGTCCGGTCATATTATTGTCAATCGTTTCGTCCAGATACTCATTCAAACGCTCCTTGGCCTGCTCATTGCTTCCGTTCATGATGTAATTGTACACACGAATAAAGCCGGACATCATACCATCTGTGCCATTACGCAGTAGTGGCTTCTTTTCTCCTTTACCGCGTATGCCAGTTCCATTCAAATCCGCTCCAATCCACTGATAAGCGATAGAACCCGATGTTGGAACACACCAGCCACCAATGCTGTCTTGCGCGCGGGTGTAAAAATCCATTAGTTTGAAAATACGGTCCAGCATTTCATCACTATGATAGTCAGCCCCGGACCATTCATTCATGTAAGCGTTCGCAAATATTTCAACACCAATCATCGGACTCCAATTCTGATAATTAATCGCTCGACTTGTATAAGCTTTGGCCCATTGCTCCTTTGAATATTCAGGATGCACAGGCTCGTTTTTACTTAATCTAGTTACCATGGCTCCTTCGAGGAATGCATTGTTGGGCGTTTTGATCCTCTCATATGTTGGACCATATAGCTGCCAGGATTTCACTTCATCCAATATCGTAAGCGTCTGATGCAAAAGCAGCCCATAGGCATCGTAGGTCACACTATTCACTGTCTGAGTGGTATCTGGTGTTACTGCCAGATCAGATTTTGCTGAGGTAGTGACGGAATCAGATGCGGAAGAAGCCACTGCTTCAAGAGATTGGATTGGACTGATGAGGTCGGCTTCCTTCACATCACCCGATATTTCGACATCGTATACAGAATCCGTCACCACTGTGGCCGAGGCTTTAGGCTTGGCTGGTTGACCTTCAGGAATACGCCCGTAAGGAATATCACGATGGAGTTCAAAGTATGGCTCCGTGTGGGTCGATGCTGAATATAGAAATTTGCTATTTTGCGTCTGTTTCGTTTGCTCACCTTTACCATAGGCATCATATACTCCTGTGCTTGAAACAGATAAGGTTACCTTACCCGTACGGTTATCAACCAAAGCAGAAGGAATGATATAGGTGGCGTAATAGTACCTGCCCAAGAAAGGGGCGCCTTTCTGATATCCGTTATCCAATTCGGGGACTTCTGTGCCATTCGCCGGCTTAAGAATTGAAGTGCTGCCGTCCGGTCCTTTGACAAACAAATCTCCGCGATCCTGCTGCGTACCATTGAGTTGTATTGTCAAATAGTTTTGTGAATATGGATCGGCTTCCAAAGTGAATTGTACATAACCACCAGATATTTCTGTAGCAGAAGGCCGGATATAACGATATGTAAGACCATCGCCAATCCCTCCTCCAGTCAGCAATCCGCCGGTACCTTTGTATTCAGGCTCCGCCTTGGTGTCTATACCAGCCACCGAGTTTTCATGCTTGAAAGCATGAATTTGCTCCGACTGGGAATCACCCAACCATACAGTATCCATCACTTCCTCACTCAGTAGCTTGTTCTGTGCATCATTTTGAGCGAATACCTCACTTCTGTAGGGTATCGCCATGGTCATTAGCATCGAAAGGATTACCGATAAAACAACAACCTTTCTTCTCATTCTTCGTTTCCTCACTTACATCCCTCCCCGTTTATTTGATAACGCTTTCAACAAAAAAAGATGATCCCTTCCTTCATTACTCCTCTCCCATCATTTTCACATTTAATGTATCATATGGACTCACATGGATATATGAACTTTTTTTAGAAATAACCGCATCTTTTTTATATCAAGGTTGGTGCTTTACAGCCCGCAATTCTGTATCCCATTTTTGATCCGCCTGCTTCATCGCTGCCTCGACAGATATGTTTCCAGTTACCATTTCCCGAGTCAAATCATAGAACCAATTCCTAAAGCGTGGTGGCAGCTCATTCTCTCCCCACCACATATTCATCTGACGGGATTGGCCCACATCAGGATCTTTCATAATCTTTAACACCTCTTGCATCGCCTCGGAATGATTCGATGCCATGGACGTATTCGTTGCTGAGATTCCCCCGACAGCATTCAAATACTTTGGGTATTCCTCATTACTGTAGAAAAAGTGAAGGAACTGAGTTATAATTTTCCGTTTTTCCGGATCTTGAGCAGATTGAGTGGACATAGACCAGCCATTAGGAAGGGGAAGTGTGGCTACGTTCACATGACCCTGCTCATCAGGAAGTGCGAAAAATCCAAACTCGAAGTCAGGATCGGCTATAGCCAATTGCCGAAACATCCACGGCCCAGAATATAGCATAGCCGCTTCTCCTGATACGAGTGCAGTTGTCACCTGGTTATCAGCAGTTGTAATAAAGCCTGGTGACACATTTTTCTGTTCCCAGAGCAGTACCAGTTTTTTCATCGCTCGGGTTGGTCCGGGATCTGTCCAGCTCACTTCACCACGGTTACGCTTGGCATTCCAATTCGGATCATGTATGTAAACATCGTCGATCAGGAACTTGTTGACCCAAAAGGACATATGCCATCCATCTTTGCCCCCAACCACTAATGGAACCATGCCATGCTTTTTTAATTTTTGACATGCTTCCAAAAATGCCTCCCACGTTTTCGGAGTTTGATGAATACCCGCTTTATGGAACATCTTTTTATTGTAAATGATGCCATTAGGAAAAGGGAGTGCCATCGGCGTATTGTAAATTTTCCCGTTGATTAAAGGAACGCTTGGGAACTTATCCGTCAGCTGTCTGGGCATTTCCGCGATCAGACCTGCATCTGCAAACATTTGCGTATCGCGAACCTCTACAAGATCAGGAAATTCTCCGACCGCATCTTTTAACTTAAGTTGCTCTGCGTATGTACCACTCCAAGTATCATTCATTTCTTCAATAATAATATTCGGATGTGAGCGTTCAAAATCAGCAATAATGCTGGAAATTCCCATCTTATGTGAATTATCACCGCCAGCATACATCACCGTAAAGGAAAGAGGCTGTTCCCTCTGATTCTCATTCAGTTGGTTACTCACACCCGTCGTATCTGCGCAACCGTTGATAAGCATAAGCGTGATTAGAGCAGAAACTAACAAAACAAAGTTGGTAGTATGCTTCATCGGATACGCTCCCCTTTTCTGCCTAATGTTCGATCTGCAAAGTCATAGTCTGTGACAACCACAGACTGATGGACTTTACGCTTTGCGATGTATCAAGAGAGTTGTCTGGCACTCTGCTTATATTCCTGCGGCAATTTTCCAAATATTTTTTTGAACATGTCACTAAAATGACGGGCATTATTATATCCAACTCGATCTGCAATTTCATAGACCAAAAGATCGGTCTGCATCAATAGCTGGAGAGCATGTTTCATCCGTACCTGTGTGACATATTGCTTGAAATTTTCCCCGGTATGCTTTTTGAAAAAGCTGCTAAAATAATAAGGATTCATAAATACAATCGTTGCGATAGACTCCAAGGTGATATTTTCCATATAATTTTCTTCTATATATGCTTTGGCATGAACGAGCTGTCTCAGCTCCTTACTACCGTTCTTTTCCTTAATCTGTTTGACGATCTGATCGATCACCAGTTCCATCTCCTGTCGAAGGCGGGCATAGGAAGGAAAGCTGTTCCAACGGTCAAACAGGAGGTGAGAATCACGTTCGGGTGAATCGCAAGACAAACCCGCTCCTTTCAATTCCTGTTGTATCATCATATAAGTGGCGTAAAGGAACGATACAACAGTATTTGGGCTGAAACGGGCATGTTCGACTGCGTCCAACAGTTCAGTCATCAAGGCAGGAAGTCGCTCTGCTGATAAAGTCGCTGTT
Organism: Paenibacillus maysiensis; assembly: GCF_000520815.1. Lineage (GTDB taxonomy): Bacteria > Bacillota > Bacilli > Paenibacillales > Paenibacillaceae > Paenibacillus > Paenibacillus maysiensis. Next base: position 38,506 of record NZ_ASRY01000265.1, read on the forward strand.
TCAGCCACCAACTGCTTACGGAGTTCCGTCAAATGTACTTCGACATTGCAATCAGATATTACTTTCTGATATATAAGCACATTACTATGAGCATCAAAATATTTGGATTTTAATGCTTCGGCAGCCTGCTTACGGGATACTCCAGCTTTCGTAATTGTCGGTTGCGGCAAACCAATGCCCACCCGCAGCTCAAGCTTTAAACAGGAACGGACTTGTTCATAAACATGTTGAGCAACAGCAAGCGGCTCTTCAGTTCGGTCGTGTTGGAGAAAAATCCCATAGGTATCTCCTTTGCGAAAAACAAAGCTTTGAGCATATTTGGTAACGGTTTCATGAATGATGTTGGTAACGGCGAAATCCACCAACTTACGCTCCTGCTCCTGCCAACGACCGTTGTCCTCCGATAGCCGATCCAGCTCGGCCAAGCATACTGTGATATATTTGCTGTCTGTCATTACCCCAAGCGGAGCCAATTCCTCCGCTGCCTGTTGATCACCGTCCGTCAGCCGATCAAGTAGCTCGGAAATGTTACGGTAACGTTGCTGATTCTCCAACTGATTCAGCATCTCCTGATGACGTGCACCTTCGGCTTCCTCCCGGATCAGAAGTGCCGTGCGCTGTATAACCTGCTCCAACTGATTTTTGTCCACTGGCTTTAACAAATAATCCAGTGCCCCGTATTTTACAGCATCCTGCGCATATGAAAACTCTTGGTAGGCACTGATGAAGACAACTTTAACACCCGTTTTTTGAACAGAAATCTTCTTAAGGAAATCAATTCCAGAGCAACCTGGCATACAAATATCGCTAATAATGAGATCCGGACGAAAAATATTGTACTTTTCCAGCAGCTCATTGCCATCGTGGGCTTCTCCTACAAACTCTATACCGAACCGGTCCCAAGGAAGTAGCTTTTTTAATCCTCGTAATATAATCGGCTCGTCATCCGCTATTAATACTCGAATGTTTTTCATCTTCCTGCTCCTCCTTCTTCAAGGGGAATACCATCGTAACCGATGTACCCAAATTCGGATTGCTCTGAACCATCACACCATAGTGGTCCCCACAGACCGTACGAATCCGTGCATGAACATTTTTTAAGCCAATGCTTTTTCCAGTTGACCCCTTTCCGTCCGCCAAATGCTCCCGAAGACGAGTTAATTTCTCCTCTGACATGCCAATGCCGTTATCGTATATGGTGATTACCAGTTCGTCATCATCCGTTCTTTCCAAAGTGACCATCACGATTCCCTTGCCACCCTTAGGACGAACTCCATGCTGCACCGCGTTTTCGACCAGCGGCTGTACACTCATTTTTAGTATAAATCTGTCCAGCAGCTCTTCATCCCTGATATCCATGCGCAGCTCAATCCGGTAATCGAACCGAACTTCAATAAGATGAAAATAGTGTCTCAAATGCTCGAACTCACGCCGTGCCGTCACCCACTCCTCACCGTAGTCAATGACATATTTCAATTGGTTTGATAATGCGTGAATCATATCTGCAACCTGCTCATCATCATTGGCAACAGCACTCATCCGAATCACTTCAAGAGTGTTGTATAGATAGTGAGGACGAATCTGACTTTTGAGGGCATTTAGCTCCGCCTGCTTGTGTTTAATTTCAGCAACGTAGGCGTTCTGGATGAACAGCTTGAGCCTTGTCACCATCACATTAAAGCCTTCGGCCAGTCTACCCATCTCATCCCGGCTAACCACAGTCATGCTTGTTTCTAAATTACCAGATTCAACCTTTTGCATATGACGAATCATTTCAACAATAGGGTTCGTAAACCTGCGTGAAAACCAAAATCCAATGAGGAGCAATACCAGTAAACAAATGCCCGCTGTAAAAGCTACCTTAAAGGTAATCTGATGTATCGGAGCAAACATGCCTGACTTGGAAATGAGTCCAACCACCTTACCATTAACGAAAGGTACCGGCTCTGTAAAAATGAGCATTTCTCCGCTTCGTCTTACCGCATAATCATCAAAACGCTGTCCCAGTCGATCACTTCGGTTAGAGTATAAAATATTGCCCCGTCCATCGACCAGATACACCTCGTCTTGTTCTCCCAGTTCCACCTGTCGAAACAGATTATCTAACACATCGACACTTACATCCATATAAAGGGTTCCCATCACTTGGGGATCCTGCTCAGCCCTCCCAGACGTATCAATCAGATTACGTGCAAAGGTGAGTACCTGTCGATCAGAACCATAATACATCTCCAGATGAGGCGGAAAAACAGCCATCTTCTTGGGCTGCGTCTGTAGAATATAATCCCAACTGATAAGCGGGAAAGGCTCATTTTCATTAAAGACCCGACTACTGCGGGTTTGTTTGAACAATTGCCGATCCGAAGCTCGCCTGAAAAAAGTACTTTGGATATTCCGATTGGTGTATAGCGTAGATTTGAGATAGTTGTCGATAAGACTTGCCCTGACCGAAAGGTTATCGTGCATATCCTGCTTGGCAGGTGCTGTCTGCTGCATGGAATTTACCATGTCTGAGCTGACATAAATGGTTTTGGATATTTCATTATATTCGTTAAAAATATCCTCTACGTTCTTGCTAACAAAAAGCATCGTTTGGGCGAATTTATTGACCGTGTGCCGTTCGACCTGTTCAGTGGACTGGTTAATAGCCAGCATTCCCAGAACAAACAGCGGTATCAGGCCGACAGTTAGAAAGGCCAGCGAAAATTTAAAAAAAATACTGTGTATAAAATCCCTTCGTTTTCGCATGAGCTTTCCCCCGTTCAGACCACGACCAACCCAATATTTGAACTCCTTTCCTTTCCCTAATCATAGCATTTTGGCATATAAATAAAAAAGCTTTTCGAAGCAGGCACTGTCAAGACAACGTTTCTTTCAGTCAGCCACAGAAACGTCAATCCTTCATTTCATGAGACTTGCAAAATAGATGGATCTGGATAGCCTTTTGCTGGATATAGGCAAGGCCATGCAGGATCAATCGCCCGCACAGCCCTGTTTCGCATATTCTTAACAACCCATTTATTGGCCCTGATTATCCAAAAACTTCTGTGCTTGCTCTATGACCTGTTTACGAATATCCTCCAATCCGAGTGCTTGCATTTCCTTATTTGCTTCAGTTGCTCTTTGTCTCCAGTTGGCATCCAAACCGTTTTTCAGCACAGGTTCCAGCTCCGTGTACTTCGGCTGAACTTTAGCGATTTGTGTTTTCACTTTTTCCGTGTTGAATGTAAAACCAGCTAGAGGCAGTTTATAATACGTATCGTCCTTTGCCGCATATTCCAAATACTTGGTTGTCTCTGGATCATTGGACGCATTAATTCGCGACATTACCGGATTCCATGTCAACTCATACATCGGAAAGACATAATTGGCGCTCTTGTCAGTTGTTTTGAATTTGTTATCCCCCACATCCTGCCAATGCTCACCTTTGATCCCAAGCTCGAATAGATCGTGATTTTCCTGCGAAGCGAACAACCAATCGAGGAATTTCATCGTACGATCTGCATTTTCCGACGTCACTGGCAGCGCGATGAAGTTCCAGGCTCTATAATCGGTACCGATCGCTCCTTTTTCCATATTACGAACACGCTTGTCATAGACAAAGGTCTCCAGCTCTGCTCCCGGTATAGCAGAAGTCAAGCGATCCTGATAGGAAGATGAACTATTAAGTGTTCCCTCCATCGCCCCCAATTTGCCCGCTGTAAGTAAGAGAGCCGGATCTTTTTCGGACAAAACATCCTTCTGTATAAAGCGATTCCATTTTACAAATTGGTCATAAGACTTATAGAAGTAATCGGGATCGTTGTAGGGGGCTGGGAAGCTGCTAAATGCGGAATCCGGGTCCCCTATGGTTGTAGCACCCAATACCTTTTTCCCATCTTTGGATAAAATGATGTTAAATGGAGCGCCTGCACCTGGCACCGTGGGCACAACATGCGTATACTTTTCTTCTGGCGCAAACATTTTGAAGAACCCACGTTCTCCTTTGTTACCAAAAGGAATCATACTCGGATCGTTTTGCTGTACCTTTTCCAGATAAACTTCCAAATCATCGTAGCTTTGAATAGGTTTCAAGCCATACTTTTCTCGCAAATCCTTACGAATATAAATAACCTCAATATCGTAAAACAGTTGAGTGAACGGTACAGTGTACAAATGTCCATTTACTTTGTTACTTTCCAGAAATTCCGGTGAGAATGCTTTCTTTAAACCGGGATAAGCGTCATTATTAAAATATTTGTCCAGCTCAAGATAGTATCCTTGGCTGATATTTTGATACATGTTCATCCAGGGGGCATCAAATACGACATCAACAGATTCGCCGGCAGCCATTTTCAGTTTCACCTTTTGTTTGTGATCCGAGCTTGGATTCCATTCTATATTCAGTTTGGTCTTAAGCGTATCCTTCGTTCTGTTGTTAAATTCGGTCAATACTTTTTCCATATCGACTGGCTTCTCACCAAAAAGCATGACCTTCAATGTGACGGGACCCGTTCCATCGCTGGACTGGCCCTTGCTTCCTGAACAGGCAACCAGCGACATACTCATGAGCAGAATCATTGCTAATATCAGTGATATCCCCTTGTAAACTCGTTTCATTCCCTTAACCCCTCTCATTTTTGAACAATATGTTATCCTTTTACAGCTCCGACCATCAACCCTTTGACAAAATACTTTTGCAGGAACGGATACAGGAAGATAATCGGGCCAATCGTGACAACTGTTGTAGCCAGTCGAGTGGTAAATGTAGGAACCACATATCCGGGTAGTGTCACTTGTGAGGAAATCTGATTGGCAAAATCAGCATTGCTCATAATGCGCATAATCAAATATTGCAGCGGGAACAAGCTTTCGTCTGAAATATAGAGCATTGCTTCAAACCACTTGTTCCAGAAAGCCATTGCATAAAACAGTCCCACTGTGGCAAGCGCAGGCAGTGAAATAGGCAACATAATTTTATAAAAAATATAAATATCATTGGCTCCATCTATTTTGGCCGACTCTGCCAGCGATTCATCAATGGATCGGAAAAAATTCCGCATAAGAAACATATTCCATGGACTGATTAGTGCAGGGATAATAAGCACCCAGATAGAATCTTTCATATCCAAATACTTGGAAATCAGTAGATAGTTAGCTACCAGTCCCCCATGGAACAGCATGGTAAAGTACACATAGAAGTTAATCCAGTTTCGGTATTTCAGTGTTTTGACCCCCAACGGATAAGCCATAGCACAAGTCATCACCATTGCCAATACGGTACCGACCACGGTTACAAAAATGGTTACACCATAAGCTTTATAAATAGTGCTGTCCTCAAAAATCAGTTTGTAGGCATCTAGTGTAAATTCGCGGGGCCATAGGGTATACCCGTCCCGCAAGATCGAACTCTCTGAGGAGAACGAACTGCCGATGACTGTGATGAACGGGACAAGACAGTAGGCAGCAAACAAGATCAATGCTAGATAGATAAACGCTTTCAATACTCGATCGCTAAAACCTTCTTTTATCATGGTATCGCCTGCTTTCCTAGAAGAGTGCTGAATCAGGACTGAATTTTCGTGCAACCTGATTCGCCGTGACGACAAATATGAGCCCGATTACCGATTGGAATACACCTACTGCAGCCGCCATACTCATATCTCCCAGGTCCATGAGGGCTCGGTAAACATACGTGTCAATAACGTCCGTTGTAGAATACAGAGCTACATTTCGTCCAACAATGGCAAAGATCATACCAAAGTCACCATAGAAAATGCCTCCCATAGCAAGTAGCAGCATCAAAATCATCGTCGGTTTCAGTAAAGGGAGTGTAATATGACGAATTTTCTGCCAGCGACTGGCTCCATCAATGGAAGCCGACTCATAAATGTCTGGGTTAATCCCCGAGATTGTAGCCAAATAGATGATTGAACCGAATCCGGCTCCCTGCCACAGCTTGATTAATACCAAAATCATTGGCCACATGGCAGCTTCATTAAAATAAGAAATAGGTGCGATCCCGAATAGTGCTAGTGCTTTGTTCAGCATGCCTGTTTCCGAAGACAACAGGGCAGTAACGAACATCGCAATGACGGTCCATGATAAAAAGTTCGGCAAGGTAACAATGGTCTGAATCGTGCGTTTGAACCATTTTCCCCCTAGCTCGGATAGCATGACCGCGATAGCTACTGAAGCTAGCATGCCACACACAATAAACAGAGTGTTCAAAAAGAGTGTGTTAAAAATAACCCGTATCATTTCGTTGGACTGGAAGAAAAATTCGAAATTTTTTAACCCGACAAATTCACTACCTGTAATACCTTTAACAGGATTGAAATTTTGAAAAGCAATGACGATTCCTGCCATAGGAAGATATGAGAATACCAGCAACAACAAAATACCCGGTAAGGTCATGAGATACAGAAAAAAGTTTTTGTGAATCTCACCCAGCCAAGAATCAGTTTTTTTCCCTTTTTTCATGTCTCGCGGGGATGTTGACCTAGTAACCGTAATTTCTTTCATCCCTCTACCTCCTTCACATAATACTTAATAACTTTCAGCTATCATCCAAGTAATTTCAGTAAACGTTTACAATACTTTAAATTAACAATATCATGTGGATTGGATTACGCACATGAAGTTTTTTAAGTGCTGACTGCCAGATTTTAAATTTCTTGATAAAAAAGCTATAGTTTAAATACAAAAGTCCTGAAGTAATACGAGAGCGTATCGCTTCAGGACTAAAGAATATGTTGATTTTTCTGAATGTAAACGGATGGATACGGTTCATTGCTGTAAGTGTTTCCAAGAAAACCAAATCGGTTATGGCGAAGTGTACGCGGGATGGCAGCTACTTGATCCCACTGCCTAATCTCGTTCCATGCGCGAACAGCTTCTTTTCTCTGTTACGTTACCTCATTTGTCAAAGAGATAGAAGGCGTTAGCGAACTCTGGAACAGGACAAGCTCCGCAATGGGCCAGCCACTCTCCTGTCGTCGAATGGTCGTAGTTAATCCGCTCGGTTGGCTGCAAGTTTAGGAACACAACCGGCGCTTTATTAATTTGATGTACAGGAATACAGTTGAGCTGGTCGCATGAGTGGCAGCATGGCAGAACCAGATCTACAATACCGTAATTATAAACCTCGCCCCACTTTGTCATCTGCTCCTCTATGAACTTACCAAACCCAATCAAACGTTCACGAAACAGTAATACTCCGTACACGTGGGTCGACGATTACCATATATACAGATCATTTTCCTTTAGTTTAAAAACGGCTTCGATAAAATAATAATCACCGTAAATGATGGAGTTATGATGCTCCTTGTTATGATAAGCGGCTGATCCGTTTTTCAGGATACAGTCGCAATCCCTAGACCAGTCGGTACGAGTCTTATCCAATGCTTTTAGCATTTTTAGTGCTGCTCCGAGATACAGGTCTTTTTCAAGAGGCCCTACGGCCTTGGAAATCTCAATTAATCCACAAGCTGCAATAGCGGCTGCTGTAGAATCCTCATATGCGGGTTCTTTTGGCTGCCTGAAGTCGACCGGAATAATTCCGCTTTCTGGAATGTTAGCTATAAAATAATGCGCAATGCGCTTGGCAGTATTCAAGTATTCCTCTTTGCCAGTATGCCTGAAGCTCATCATAAAGCCGTATAGCCCCCAACTCTGGCCTCTGGTCCAAGAAGACCCTTCTTCGTAGCCCTGCCCACCATAAGTTTTCACAACCCCACCATGGAACGGATCGAATTCAACGATATGATTCACGGAGCCATCTGGTCTTACAAATGTATTCATGACCGTATCTGCGTGCTTTATAGCGATCTGCTTAAACCTTGGATCACCGGTTTCTTCTGTTGCCCAATAGAGCAATGGGATATTGAACATACAATCAATAATCGCCCAACCTCGCGTATCTTCTCCATTCAGATCGTTCCACGCCCGAATGAATTCTCCGACCGGGTTGTACCGCCCAGCCAGCAGATTAGCTGCATGCAGTGCTCTTTTTCTGGATTCCGGATTTTGAGTGACTTTATAGTTCGCGACACTGGTTGGCAACCACATAAAACCAACGTCATGATGCAATCCATAATAATCCTGAAAACAAACGTCCAACTTATTTTCCAGAATATTTGCAAACTTCTTGTATTTCTCCTGTCCGGTTTCGTGATACATCTGCCACATCATGCCACCCCAAAATCCGTTAGTCCACCAGTTAATTCCGTCAGTAACTGTATGGGTGGGGTTATCAATAGCTCGATCATCATGTACTCCGTTTATCGTAGTATAAGGTATTTTAGCTTGGGATTTTTCACTAACCCAGTCCATTTTATCCGTAATTTTTTGAATTACATCTTGTACCCATACATTTGCTTTGTCTAGTGTAAACATTAAATAAATTCCCACTTTCCATTTAGATTTTTTTGGTGGTGAACATTTTTCATTCAACAGGTGCATCAGCATGTTTCGGAAATTTTCTGATGCCTTGATATTGGGCTAGTGAAGTCAATCTGTTATTGGATAAATAACTCTTAGGTATATTGCTCAAAGAGTTTTCCCCATTCTGCATAAAATTCAGGGGTGAGGCGTTTCCGATCATTAGTTGGAATTATGCGGTCAATGTCCTGTTCAATAATGTCATGTCTCGCCGTGCCAATCAGTTGCTTGCGGAAAAAGTGTGCAACCGTGATCACGAGATCCTGAAATTCAAGATTGCCTTTAATGAAGAAATGATCCCCGTTTTTAATCTTGATGAAAGTCGCATTATCCAGTTTCGCATACAGTTTTTCGGATTCAATGATCGGTACAATTGCATCCTCTTCACCATGAATAATCAGGAATGGCGGCATATGCTCATGAATATGAGTCATGGGACAAGCCAAATCGGCCAGTTCCTTGTGCTCGTGAATGTTCTCTAGAGTAGCGCCGATCAGGGCGGCTTCTGCGTCATTTCCGTACTCGGCGAGCGCAATAAGATCCATCCCACCCGATACCGAGCAAGCGGCTTGAACCGCGGTGGATATTTCTCCTTTTTCCCATGGAGAATGATCACCCGATGTACCCAGCAGTGCCGCCAGATGTCCACCAGCTGAATGTCCCCATACTCCGATCCGCCCGGGATGTATACCGTATCGCTCAGCATGCGCCCGAATCCACTGAACTGCATCCTTTAAATCTATAATCTGGGCTGGAAAAATAGCCTGGCTGGAGAAGCGGTAATTCACATTAATCGCTACAAATCCTTGCTGCGCCAGAGAGGCATTCCACACCTGTCCTCCGTAATTCTGCTTATCCCCACCATTCCATCCCCCGCCATGAATATACATCACAGCAGGACACGGAATGCTTACCGGCTTATCAGGTATCAAAATATCAAGCGACAGTTCCATGCCGTTCACCGTTTTATAAACAACATCTTTCAATGCTGTAAATCCGCTCACTACCATCATATTGCATCCTCTCCTTGTTTTGTTAGATTTCCCTTTTCTGAACGCTCACCAAGCGTCCCTTCCTGCGTAGATTCCGGGTCTTGATCGTCCTTGCGCAGTGTGAATACAGCGATGATTGTGAATATTAAAGCAATTCCGCCCATGAGCACGTAAGCCTCATTAAAGCCTATAGTGTCATAAAGGTTACCGATGACTGGTGAATATATCGTTTGTCCCAGTGCAAGCGAGAATTGAAACCCGATTAGATAAAGAGTCGACGAGACACGCGAGCTAAAGTGAGCACTAATATATTTAAATATCGAAACAAGCAGGATCGGTAGTTCAATGCCGCTAATGAGCTTGACAAAAGACAAGCCGACTGGAGCGACCACGATGCCTGCCAACAGCAACCGAATAATCATTAGGGAGTTAGCTAACAGCAGACCTCTTTTGATACCTATTCTGACCACGATTAACGGAGCCACGAACAGCATGCCCGCTTCAATGAACACCTGGACGGAATTCAGATAACCGTAAAATTGATTGCCGGTGGCTGCATTCGTAAAAGAGGCAGCATAATGAATCGGAAACTGCTGCTCACAAACCATATAAAATGTCGGAACCGAAACCACATACACGACAAAGGCCCAGAACTTACCTGACTTCAGAAGCGCCCATATATCATTTATTCTGAAAGGCTCTGCCTTCTCATGAGCCATCTCTGCTTCTTTTTGAGGATCAATCTTCATGACCAGCAACAGGAGCAGGAGAATAATCCCCAGTAAAGAACCGATGACAAAATTATAATTAGGATTCATGTTCATTAAAGGCCCTAAGAAAAAGGACATGGCCGCGAAACCGATAGAGCCGAACATCCGGACTCTTCCGTATTCAAAACCGTAGGTTCTTGCCACACGGTCAGCATAGGATTCTACCGCTCCCCCACCTGCCTGAAAAGCTGCGCCGATATACAAGCCACCGATAATTGCCCCAAGCAGTGGACTGAATAGCAGCAGCGGTTTGTAAACAAATATAAAGAAAGGACCGGTAGCTACCGCCAAAAAGGCGATGATCCATAATATATTTTTCTTCAATCCGAACTTATCAGAAATAATTCCGTATATAGGCTGTGCAATCATAGCTATAATTGCGTTTGCAGAGAATACAACACCAATTTCTGTTCCTGTCAATTTCAAAGAGGAACTTAACCATATTGACAGCAAGGCAATTGCTGTAGCCTGAACTGCAAAATATAAAAATACAAATCCACTGATTGACCAGTAATTACGTCTGGCAATGCTGCTCATAAATGATCATCCTTCCTGTCTGCTCACACTTGTGTTGTTCGCTTTCCTCGTCCTGAAATAAAACGGTAAAACATCCTCAGAATCCGCGTGGATTGCTTTCTAACGGATTTTAATCATAGCCAAATGATTGTTGGAAAACAGTCTTCTATCTATGTGACATCGATATCAGAGTTACACATAGATAGGATATAGTCTTGACATACTAAGACTAGACCGTGGGTCGTTCTCGTATCCGTTAAAGCGTTTTCAGTATAGCATGAGAAAAGTCGAAGAAGTTTTGTTATGTATAACAGAAATAACGTTTTATTTCACTTGTGATAAAGCTAACAAAAATGCTACACTGTTGAAAAATCGACTTAATGTAGGAGAGTTAACATGGCACTTGGTTTTGAACCTGTCCCTTTTCAGGGACTACCCATTGTTTGGTCGGATTGTCATGTTTCAAGCAAGCCCAACAGCGGATTCTATCATTGGCATCAATGCTGCGAGATTTTAGTCATTTATAATGGCAACGGTACTGTCGTCATGAATAATCAGACTCATCAGATTAAGAAAGGCATGCTCTTTGTGTTTCAACCATTTGAAATTCACAAAGTTTATGCTAAAATTTCTGAACATTGTCCGTATAAAAGAACCGTTATTCATCTAAACCATTTGTATATTGATCAGTATCTAAGCAGCTTTCCACATCGGCGGGAATTATTTGACCGTTTGTGCTACTCAAGTGTTATTGAACGTGCTTTTGATTTGGGAAATGATTTAGATTTTTTTACCACATTCGTGGATGATTATGAGCGTATAGCGCACACAGACAGAGGATCTTCGCAAGAGGAAATTACCATCTTTATGCTTCGATTCCTCAGCGCTATGGAAAAGTTCATTCCCTCGTCCGGCACAAAGCCTTTGCTGACCTGGCGCAAGGAGGAATATTCAGAAATTATAATGAATTGGATTGAGACTCATTATATGGAATCCGACATTCTAAATAAGTTGGCAAACGAACTCCATTTGACAAGGTCATATGTATCTCGTCTGTTTAAGAAAGAAACAGGCAGCAATCTGACAGAATATCTCACCGCGAAACGAGTCAAAGTAGCAGCCCACTTGCTTGAAACGACATCGTTTCCCGTAGAAACGATTGGTAATAAAGTCGGTTTTCAAAATATCTCACATTTTATCTCCTGTTTCAAAAAAACCTACCAGGTTACACCTCTGCAATACAGATTAAACACAAAAAAAAATTGACCACTAAAATGATCGTTGCCGTGATATGACGAAAACGGAGCAAAAAACAAACCCACAAAATAGAAAAAACAAGCTGCCCCGGTAGAATTCCGGAAGCAGCTTGTAGTTCAAGTCTTTTTCAACCCGAAGTGGATTACTTTTCAACAACTATAGGGGAATTGATTGTTGCCTCAAGTTTGTTTCCAGGTGTTTTATTAAGCGTCAGTATGGCTAATGCCGTAGAGATCAGCACAATAGTACCCATCAGCATGTAGGTTTTAGGAAATCCGAGTGTTTCATACAGGTGTCCCGCAATCGGTCCTATAATAACTACTCCAATGTAATTTATCGATTGATAACCGATTAAATACATGCTGGAGGACAAGCGCTGTGAGAAGGTTTCGGCAATATATTTAAAGACAGAAATCAGAAGAATAGGCAATTCAATGCTATGCAGTAGTTTCCATATAACTACTTCGGATATAGTGGTGGAAAAGCCCGTGCCCAAGATGCGGATGCCCATAATTGCCCCTGCCAGTAACAAGCCCCGTTTGGCACCGATCTTATTCACAACAAATGGGATTGTAAACATAAAGAAGGCCTCACCGAATATTTGCACGGAATTGAGATATCCGAAAAATTCATTTCCCTGCTTCTCAGACGGAAACAAAGACACAAAAAAACGCGGAAACTGCTGGTCCATGACAAAAAATATGCTGGCAACCCCGAATACGTATATAATAAAAAACCAGAATTTCTTTAATTTTAGTAACGAAAACACATCTTTTACTTTGACCGGGTCTTTATCAATGACAAGCTGCTCCTTGATCTGATCAGGTATTTTTATCCATAAAAGCATAAAAATCGTGATGAGAGCAAAAATGGAAGCGGTCCAAAAATTTAAATTCGGGTCTATATTGAATAGTTTCCCGGCAAAAAAAGCTGCGAAAGCAAAGCCTAATGAGCCAAAGCTTCTGACTTTCCCATATTCAAAACCAAACTGACGTCCACATTTTTCAATATAAGATTCGATCGCCGCAATCCCTGCGGAGAAAGCAAAACCGATAAAAAGACCGCCTACCAGCATGCCAACGATCGGCGTCCCACTTAACAAAGGACGATATACATAGATGAAAAAGGGAGCAATCAGCAGCGTTGCCCCAGAAATGAACCACAGAACATTTTTGCGGTAACCGAGCCTGTCCAGGAAGTACCCGAAAACGGGCTTGAAAGCTAAGGCAAATAATGCATTAATGGAAAAGACTGTACCTATTAAGGGCCCATTGAGGCCGATTGTCTCCCCGAGCCATAATGAAAACAACGAATAAGCCGCTGCCCATGCAGCCTGAAAGAAAAATAGAAAAGAGCTTAATTTCCAAAATAGTTGCTTGTTAATGGGTGTCATTAGATTATTCCTCCGCATAAAAATAGAAATATACATCACGGATAAAAACGGAATAAACTGTTTCCAACAGAAAACACTGACAAACTCATTTGGCTATGTTTATTATAGCAAACTTGAAAACGTTATCAAGCATAAAATCACAGTTTTTTTATAATTAAGTTTTCCTTTTTGGGACCTGCTCTTCCCTTTTGGACGAACATCACTACATGTGAAATAAAACGTTATTTTTGTCATACAAAACAGAACTTTTTTGGGCCTTTTTCATGTTATGATGTAAGCGGTTTAATAAATATTGAACAGGTCTATGAACTTAAATTCCTTAAAATTGAGGTGTACATATGATTAATTTATCCATTGAAGTACAAAGTGAAGATGGAACTATACTCGCAAAAAATACGGACGCTGAGGAGATAAATCTGGTTTATAATCATCCGTATCAATTGGGCGATTCGATTGTTCTAAGAAGCTCTAAACCCCATGTTTATTTGTACATCCAGTTGGATGACGCGATGAATGAGGCCTTTGTCTATTTATCTGGGCAAGAATACCAGTATATTATACCTTTTGATGAAAAAAAAACTTCCTACTCCCCAAAGTCATTTACAGGTGAAATGCACTTGTTGACCGCGCGGGTTGCAAGCGTAGAAGAAATCGCGTCCTATAAAAATCTTGCGAGGAATGAGTATGATCAGCATACAAATACCTCATTGTTCCCGCATGCTTCGGCCAATGTCGAAACCCGTGGTGAAGCGGTTTTCGCTGCCAGAAACGCAATTAACGGCAATACAGTGACATTTTCACATGGAGGCTGGCCCTTCGAGTCGTGGGGGATTAACCAGCAGGAAGATGCCGAATTCACCATCCATTTTGGACGCCATGTTGAAATTGACAAGATTGTATTGTATTTGCGGGCCGATTTTCCGCACGACAATTACTGGGAGAAAGTTTCGTTACATTTTTCTGATGGCAGCAAACAAGTGACGCAGCTTATTAAGTCAGGTAAAGCGCAGACTATACAGCTTGAGCCGAAGAAAGTGGAATGGGTAAAGCTTAGCGAACTGATTAAATCCGATGATCCGGCTCTATTCCCAGCGCTTACACAGTTCGAAGCCTATGGACACGATGTATGAGTACATGAAAAGGCATTATCAGCTTGGAATTAGTATGAAACGTTCTACCAAGTGACGTTCTTTGTAGATATCCCGATCATATTTCGGAGGCACTCGACGGTTTTCTTACCTGGAATCACGGGGATGGCTTGTTTATCTTCCAAAAAGGCTCGAATCGCATTCGTATCGTAAGCTCGGTCGGCCAAGACTTGCTTCATGGTCAGTTTCATGGCTTTAAGCATTTCGAATCCATGGACGGAATCATAGGCCTCGCCTCCGGTCAATTCGAAGCGAAATGGATTTCCTAACGCATCCACCACGGGAGCGTCCGCTTGCTTGCTGTGCCCCATACTAGTGAACTCGCACCATCGTGGCATCTATCATCACACTTTCCTCATCGGAATCCAGCGAAACGTCTTTTAACACTTCGTCCCAAATCCCCGCTTTTTGCCAGCGTCGAAAGCGGGTGTAGACGGATTTCCAATGGGGAAAGAAACACGCCAAGGGGCACCTGAACGAGCCACCCATAGCATAGCATTCAACATAATTCGATTGTCCACTGCAGGACGTCGTCCTTGTGATTTTCGTTCAGGTGGAAAAAGATCTTGAATCTGCCGCCATTGTTGATCTTGAATTTCATATCATGTACTCATTAGATGGTTTTAACCAATATATCCCTACTTAAACACTTTGAAGACACGCCCTAATGGCTAATCTTAAACTTTGCTCATTGGATATTTACATTTCGATCACTCCTTATAGGATTTAGTTTAATTACATTATATACATAGTAAAAATTAAAATCTGTTGTAAATTTATTAGAATGAAAGCCCGCCAGATCAGTGATTTGATCTGGCGGGCTTTCATTCTATTTACTTAACTAAGGTGAACGTGAATAACTTACCACGTTACTTCATGTTTAAATATTCAAGCTTCATTCTTGAAGCCTCATTCTTGAAGCCCCATTCTTGAAGCCTCATTCGATCCTTTAAATACAATATATATCATATAGTTTCCATTAACGCGTCCCCCGGCTAGCCCCTCAGAAGAAATAACATTTTGACTTTTTTCCGTAAGCTTATAAGTTGTGAGGCTACCTGTATTCTCAACTGGAATGGTGGCTGATAAACTGCCTCTTAAAAGGACCCGAGCTACTGGCGGCTCTAATTTCAAGTGTGCCTGCCCCTGTGCTAGCGTATTTGATGTTCACCGTGCTAACATCCTTAAATGAAGTATACGGCAAAGAGGCTATGGCATGGGGTACCAGTGAGATTTACATAGCTGTTCTCTCTTGAACTGTTTATTACCAGGACTTCGCTTGCCGTTTCAACAAACGAATGCCGTTTGCACCAAGCTCGACGACATCACCCGCCGCTTCGCCGGTTTCCATATCCGTGTAGGACCGGCCGTCCAATTCGACGCGCTGCGGCATGCCTCCGAAATTCTGGATAAACACGAAGTCGGCCGTTCCGTTCGTCCGCGCCTGCGCCGTAACGCCATGAGGAAGCTTTGTATCGATTACCCGCTCCAGGCCGGCCTCTTCAGTCAATCGGCCATAGAATGCGTCCAGGAAATCGTCCTTGAAGCGGGTCGCCATGTAATAGGCGCGGCCTTTGCCCAGTCGGTTCACCGTCAGTGCGGGACGGCCTGCATAAAAACTGTCCGTGTAGACGCCAAGCACTTCCGCACCCTCCGTATGGATCAGCTCGCAAAGTTCATGCGATTCAAATGTTCCTGCCAGCCCGAGCGGATTGTCCGCCGCCAATACGACGCCGTTGCGATCATGGTCGTACAAGCCCTCGATCTCCTCCGCCCAAATGCCAAGCGTGTTGCGTAGCGGTCCCGGGAAACCCCCGAGGTGGCAAAGATCATGCTCGTCAACGATGCCGGACCAGTACGTCGCGACCAGCGTCCCCCCATTCTTGACGAAAAGTTCTAGCTTCTTCCCCGTTTCCTCCCGGCACAAATATAGCATGGGCGCGACGATCAACTTGTACGGCGTGAAGTCGTCCTCGGAGCCGATGACGTCGGTTGGCACGCCGTGAGACCACAGCGCGCGGTGCTGAGCGTACGCGGTCTCTTCGTAATGGAGACCCATGTTGCGCGGCCCTTGTGCATCCTTGATTGCCCAACGGTTATCCCAATCGAACAGGATTGCCGCTTGCGCGGGCGTCGAAGTCCCAACGACCTCGCTCAATCTCGCCAGCGTCTGGCTAAGCTCCGTGACATCGCGGAAGACGCGCGTATGCTCGTGACCGACATGGTCCACGACCGCGCCGTGGAATTTCTCGCTGGAGCCGCGGCTTTTGCGCCATTGGAAGTATTGGACGGAATCCGAGCCGTGCGACACGGCTTGCAACGAAGACAGTTTGTGCATACCCGGCTGCTTTAGCTTGCTGACCGGCTGCCAGTTGGTCAGGCTCGGCGTGCTTTCCATCAGCAGGAACGGCCGCCCCTTGATAGAACGAAACAGGTCGTGATAGAACGCGACGAATGCTCCCAGTTTGGCGTTGTCTTGATGCTCATGCCACGTCGGGTAAGCGTCCCAGGAAATGATGTCGAGCAAATCTCCGAATTTACGGTAGTCCAAACCCTCGAACATATGCATGTTTGTCGTGACCGGCAACGCTGACCCTGCTTTCCGTATCGCTTCGATCTCGTACCGGCAGAAATCGATCGTTTGGTCCGTCACGAAGCGGCGCCAGTCGAGATTCTGGCCGTGTACTGCGGATTCGCCGTGCGGAGCAGGGGATTCAATCTGCCCCCAATCAAGGTACGTATGCGCCCAGAACGTCGACCACCACGCATGGTTTAACGCCTCAAGCGTACTGTATTTATTTTTCAACCACTCCCGGAAGGCGTCTTGGCAATAGTCGCAATGACAATCGCCGCCGAATTCGTTGGAAATATGCCAGCCTACGACCGCCGGATGGTCGCCGTAACGCTCCGCCAGCTTCCGGTTGATGATGGAAGTCTTCTCGCGGTAAACCGGTGATGTGTAGCAGTGATTGTGACGCATGCCGTGCAGGTTGCGGATGCGATTCGCTTCGACCCGCCGAACCTCAGGATACTTCTCCGACATCCAAGCCGGACGTGCGCCGCTCGGCGTCGCCAGCCAAGCATAAATACCGTTCGCTTCGAAGCGCTCGAGCATCTGGTCCAGCCAATCGAAGGTAAACGTGCCTTCCGTCGGTTCGAGCGCGGCCCATGCGAATATGCCAATCGACATAACGTTGCAGCCGGAAAGCTTCATCAGACGGATATCTTCCTCGAGCACCTCCGGATAACGAAGCCATTGATCTGGATTGTAATCGGCGCCGTGCATCATGACGGGGAGCTTGTCGCTGACGGGCGGAAATACTTGCGTGTTCTTCATAGCGTCTATCTCTCCTCGTGTAATGGTGAATTATGGACAAAATCGGGCATCTACCTACAAAAATGCAGCTAGATCCTGGAATCGAACGAATCCGTTTGAACTTATCGTATTTGTGCTGCTAGGCTGGCATAGTTATTCGTCTGCTTTAAACACCGGAATGATGCGCAAACCGAATTCAATTTCTTTTTCATCCAGGCGATATGGCTGGAGCAGCTCCGGACCGCAAGAGTTCGATCCAATCCCGCTCATCTTGTAATCGAGATGGACAAACGTTTCCTTGCGCTTGGCAAGCTCATGGAGGTGCACCGCAGCCGCAAGATCGTCCATGCCATAATGCCCCGTATTGAACGAGAATACCTCATTCCCTTCGAAACGAAGGCCCATGCCTAGTGCATTGGATACCGTGACCCACTCCGTTCCGAACCGCGAGCCGTTTTCTTGCGGTTTAATGTAAGGAACGAACATCTCATCGACTGTCGTCAGATAATACCCTTTCTTTACGCTTCGACGTTTGTCCATATAGCTCTCTTGCGGGCCGAGTCCGAAGTATTCCACTTCCTCCATGCCGGCAGGCATCGTGAGCTGAAGCCCGAAGCGAGGCAAATACACCAGGTCCTCCTTCACGTTCACTTTTACGCACAGCGCAATTTCCCCTGTCGCCAACACCGTCCATTCAGCGTTTCCTGAGAGAATGGTCGGTACGCTATGGCCGCCCAATGAGAAGGAGACTTGAATGGTGACCGAACCGTCCTCCTGCTTCCAATCCGCGCGATACACCTTTGTGACCACCCGATCAAATCCGGCCTCAAGCCACTCTGCTTTCACAAAGCGGTCGTTATCGGTCGGTGCGCGCCATACGGTGAAGCCGACCGGACCTTGGATAAGCGGCACGCCGTGCCGAGAAATCGCCGTGAATGCTCCCTTGCATAAATCGAAGCGATGAACGAAATCGAAGCCTTCGATCGTCAGTATCCCATCCTCTTCTCGCGCCGAGATGCTGGTCCGGTCAACGGAAACGACGTCTACTTTCTTCTGGATGACGGGAAGCTCGAATTGCTCGAACGCAATTTCGTGCCCCAAGCCGCCCCATGACGTATCGCGGTTCAATCGGTATGAGATCGTCAGGAAATAACGGCTCTCCGATTCCTTAGGCCAGCATACCGGGATCGATATCGTTTCCGTTGCGTGCGGCTTCGTCGACAGCCCTTCGAGCAGGCCTTGCCCCGCGACTTGACCGTCCTTCTCGACCTTCCAATGAAAGATGACGTGGGACAAGTCGATGAAGTCGTAGAGATTCGTGACATCGAGCTTTCCTTCCGCAAGCGCCTTTGCTTCCACGCGAATTGGAGCGATCACTTGCTTCAGCTCGAGCAGACCGGTATGCGGCACGCGGTCCGGCGACACGAGTCCGTCAATACAGAAATTTCCGTCATTTGGCAGATCCCCGAAGTCGCCTCCGTAGCCGAAGAAAGGTGTGCCGTCCTCCGTCCGCGTCAAAATCCCGTGATCGCACCATTCCCAGACGCAGCCGCCCATCAGCTTCGGGTATTTATATATGACGTCCCAGTAATCCTTCAAATCCCCGGGGCCATTGCCCATCGCATGGCTGTACTCGCATAAGAAGAGCGGCATCGTAGCCGTTTCGTCCTTCGCATAATTCTCAATATACTCGATCGATTCGTACATATGGCTATCCATGTCCAAACACCTCGTTTCGGTGTTGCCTTGATGGCGTGGTGCGGCACCTTCGTAGTGAATCGGACGGGATGGATCGCGCACTTTCGCCCACTCCGCCATCGCGATATGATTGGCGTCGAAACCAGATTCATTCCCCATCGACCAAATGATGACGGACGGGTGGTTTTTATCCCGTTCGATCATCCGTTCCGCGCGTTCGACAAAGCTGTCCCGCCAGGCTGGATTCTTCGTCAAGGCATGGTAGGTTCCCGTCGCGGGCAGCACCCCATGGCATTCCAAGTCCGCCTCGTCGATGACGTAAAATCCGTATTCGTCGCAAAGCTCCAAAAATTTCGAGTCGTTGGGATAATGTGAAGCCCGAATCGTGTTGATGTTATACCGCTTCATTAAGACAAGGTCTTGAACCATGTGGGAAACGGGAATGGTCTGTCCCAGCTCGGGATGGGAGTCATGCCGATTGACCCCCTTTAGCTTGACGGCCTGTCCGTTAATCCGAAAGACGCCGTCCTTGATTTCGATTTTGCGGAAGCCGACGCGGAATCGGAGGACTTCTTGTCCGCAGTATACGAGTAACTGGTACAAATAAGGACATTCCGCATTCCACAGCACCGGCGCTTCGACATGGAACGCTAGTATACCCTTCCCGTCGATCGCCGCCGATTGGAAGCCGACCTGCTTACCGTCCGTGTCAAGTAGTTCCGCTTTTACGCCAACAGGGCCAATCGTCTCGATTTCGCAGTTCAGCACAGCCCAGCTGAAATCGCTCGCCAACTCTTGCTTGTTGTAGACATCCCGAATGTAATGCGAATCGCGTGCGAGCAAATAGACGTCCCGGAAAATACCCGAAAATCGCCAAATGTCCTGATCCTCTATATACGAACCATCACACCACTTTAAGACCATGACGGTAACCCGGTTCGATCCCGTTCGCAAGACGTCCGTCAGATCGAATTCCGCCGGCATCCGGCTTCCTTGACTGTAGCCGACAAACTGGCCGTTGACCCATAGGTAAAAACATGAGTTCACGCCCTCGAACACGATGAACGGCTTCTTCTCCTCCCAGTTAACCGGCACATTGAAGTCCCTGACATAGACCCCCGCCGGATTGTCGTCCGGCACATACGGCGGATTATACGGAAAAGGATAGTGGATGTTTGTATAATGCAGCTGGTCGTACCCGTTCACTTGCCAGCAGGAAGGAACAAGAAGATCGTCCCATCCGCCGACATCCGCACCTTCCTCATAGAACCCGTTTTCAACCCCCTGTACACTGGCATGATAGCGGAATTTCCAGCTGCCGTTCAGCGTTTGGTAAAAGGGAGATCGCCCTCGCTTCCCCTCCATCGCCCGCCGCGTATCCCCATATGGAATAAAATACGCCCTGGATTCTTCGCGATTGATTTGCCTTATACCCAAGTCCTCCCAATACGACTCGATCTTAACCATAATCCTCCACGCCCTTTCGTCCTTTACGCTCACCACTCGTCCACGCTTCGTCCTTATAATCGATACTTGCCTTGTTATAATGAATGCCTATTGATCTACTTGCAGGCAAGCAGTCAAAGCGATCGGCACGGAGTGAACAGTGGTGAGCCAGCACCACGTCATAAGCCTCTGCCGTCGATACGATTTTATTGTATTCGGTAACTCATCCAGCATGATTGAAATGCGACAGGATGATATCGACGGAAAACCCAGCGGAAACATCTGATACCCGATCGCGATAGGCGTCAGCGTGTGCATTAGAAGCAGGGTTTCATTCTCCCTGATATCACTCCAAATCTGTGCAGGTTCATGCTCTCCCTCTCCTCTCTCCGCTATGTATCCATTATAGGCTAGCGTAATGAGTCTCGAGAATTTAGCCTAGCAACAATAACCCATACTTTTTCACCGATCTGTCGAACCATGTATTTTCCCTCAGAACAAAAAACAGAAAACCCCGTTATGATTCAACCGGGGTCTCGCTCACACATGCAGCTATTCAAATCTTGTGCCTCTTGCTCGTAAAAAGTACCTTTCGAATAGTATGAGTCAAAACGAAAGAAACAGTCCCCATTCCAAGGAATGGGGACACATTTTTCCAATAACTTAATTTCGATGTCTTTAGCTTAGATCCAAAGATCTTGTTACTTTACAGCATCGGCTTTCTTAATAAGTTTGAAGTCGTCAATGTTTCCCCACTGCCCGCCGGGAAATTTTAGATGGGCGCCAATAGTCAGAGTTCCATTTGTAACTACAATATTATCTATTGTTGGATTAGACCATTGTCCGGTATTTGTAAAACTCTTCCTCTTACCTCCAGCAAAAATCTCAGATATCTCTTCTTCTCCTCCGCCGTAGACCCAAGCAGATAATTGATAGGTGCCATTTTTAATCCCTGTGATAGTTTGGGAAACTTTGAATTCTGTGGCTGTTGGTCTCCAATAGTGTAATGCTAATGTGCCGGAGTGTACGTCAATATCTGTACTAACCGCCTCTGTATCCCCAGTAACCTTCCACGGTTTTAATCCCATCTCAAAGCCAGGATTTTGAATCAAACTTGTGCTTGGCACCACAGTAACTTCGGAAGAGTCAGTAAAACCCCCATCATATGAAACCACCGATATGGTTGCTGTCCCAACAGCAAGTCCGGAAATAGTCCCATTATAAGGATGTACCTTTACGATATCAGGATTTGAGCTCGTAAAAGTAATTCCTTTATAGGTTGCATTAGCAGGATTGATGATAGCATTTAGCTTACTAGTAGCACCTACTTCAATCGTTTCGGTGTGCTTATCCAGAGCTAAAGATTGCACAGGATACCGATTATTTTCAACAGCACCGTCAATAAATGCATCTAATGCCAATGAGGGCGTACCGTCCGGGTCCCATGCAGATTTAGGATACCCAAAATAATTCCCCTCAGGTGCCCAATAAAATACACCCGTTCCCAAATCGTTCGGAGCTGCATGTAATTTATTTTGAACATTTACAAGCATGTTATAAACACTATCAGCATCCTTGGCAACTTCCCCCCCGACTTCAACAATCATGACTTCCTTCCTATATTTTTCTGCGAGTTTATTCATGTTTTCAGTTAATTCATTAATTGAGGAAGTAAAAACCGTATCCGGATAATAAGATAAGCCAATGATATCATAATCGCTATCTTTAAGACCGGCTGCAACCAGACCGGCATAAAACGGTTCAACGCCATTTTCTGCTCCGCTTGCTCTATGGATGATAACCTTAATCCCAGGAAAAACCGCTTTGGCTGCGCTCGATCCGGCTTGAATCAGTTGAACGAGGTTGGACGTATTGCTATACTCCCCCAACGGATGCATCATTCCATTATTAATTTCATTCCCGATTTGTACCCACTCTGGTGTTACGCCTGCTACTTTTAGAGCATTCATCACCTCAGAAGTGTATTCCGATACATGTACTTTTAATTGATCTAAATTATCGTTGGCCCATGCTTTAGGTGTTATCTGTTTTCCCGGGTCAGCCCAAGTATCACTGTAGTGTAAATCAATCATAACCCTAAATCCGAGGGCGCTTACACGAGATGCTAATGCAACTACTTCTTCTGTACTGCAATGACCATTGGAAGGATCATCAGACGGATCAACAAAAGCCCGTATTCTTATGGAATCAATTCCGTGATCCTTTAAAATCTGAAGAAGATCTTGCTCTTCCCCATTATCATTATAGAATTTATAACCCAGGGCCTCTAATTGTGGCAGCCAGCTGATATCTGCGCCTTTGGCGAACGAGTCAGGGATAGATGAAGCGCTTACCTTTATCGGTAAGATAAAGGCTGTCATGGATATAATCATTGCAAACGTAAGAATCATAGCAATTATTCTATTTATCATTGTACTACCTCCTTGTTTATTTGCATCAACACATCTGTATTGAAGCGCTTTCACAAACCTCTATGGATCACATCCCGTTCCACGTCAACTGGATCGTCCGCTTGGGATTTCAGAATCCGCCGATTCGGGTAGTTCTAAATTCGCAACCTGATCAACTCACGCGCTCCGCTTTAATCGCAGCATGTCGTCCTGCACCCAGTCCTCGCAAAACGTACCTCCTGCCGCTTCGATTTCGTCCACAAACGAGATATCGATCCCTTTAAAAATTTGAAAGTTGCCATTGCTGTACCCGCCTTTCGTTGAAAAAAGAAAGAGGGAATGACTCCCCCTTTACGTTATTTCCCTGCTAAGAAGGCGTCGATCTGGCTTTGCAGTTCCGCCTGCACTTTGTCGATGCCCGCAACTTTAAGTTGTTTGATCAGCTCGGCTTGACCCTTCTCCAAATCCGGAACCAGGCCGTACTCTAACGGAACGCCGTATCGTAACATCACGTTGCCGATGCTAGCCATTTCATTCTTTACCTTCTGGTCGTCGAACACGAACGTCTCAAGCGGATAGTGATAAACTTTCTTCTTCCAGTCAACTTCCATATTCGTCGCTTCCTGAGGGTAGGAAGCATCCGTCCGATTGAGTGCCGAATTCCACCCCCAGTAGGAGAAACCGGTGAAATTCGCTTGGCTCGCGCCCGGTTTAAACTTGTCGTCGCCGACCGGCTCGTAGTGCTTGCCTGCGATGCCGTACATCGTTAAATCATGAATTTGCTTGTCGTTCTGCAATAGGTCGATCACCATTAGGGAACGCTCTACATGCTTGGTCGTCGCATGAACCGCCATGCCATTCTGCGTCGAGATGGAAGCCGTCTTCTTCTGATTCGGGGTGAGATCGGCGATAGCCATGTCGGCATCAGGAAGCGCACGACGAGCCTCGGCCAAATCGAAGCCCACAGATCCGAGATTGCGTTTGTACGATGCGGCCTTGCCAGCCTTCATTTCCTGCCAAACGTCGTTCTTGCTGTTGACAACGTTCTTGGACCAACCACCGTTATCGGCCAAGTCTTTATAATAAAGGAGCAACTTTTTGAATTCCGGCGTATCATAAACGTTAAAAACTTTGCCTGTTGCATCGTCGAGCTTATAAGCGAACGGGATGTTCGGATCTACGAGTTTCCATTCGTTATACTGCTCGAGCAGCACATTATCCAGCTCGTTCCATTTATACCCGCCGCCCGCCGCTGCGGCGAAGCCGCTCATCCCTTTTTCGTTCTTCGAAATCGTCTTCGCGTAGGCGGCAAACGTCTCGGGACTGGTGACTGGCTCAAGATTGTACTTCTTGCGTAAGTCCTCACGAATTAGCAGAACTTTGTCCATAATTTCTTGGTTGTTGTTCGGCACCATGTACAGCTTGCCCTTAATCTTCGCCTGGTCCCAAGAGAGCTTCGGCATCGCTTTCCATGTCATAGGTGCATTGGATTTCAGCAGTTCGTCGGTCAGTTCGTAGAAGCCACCATTCAGCGCCTGATTGGAATAAAATGCCCAGTTCGCCGTGAACACCAAGTCGAAATCATCTTTCGCTGCGAACCTGAGTGGATATTTCTGCGACCAATCGGACCAGTCGAGGAATTCGACATCGACTGTCGTGTTGATCTTCTTCTTCAGCAGTTTGTTCACCTCACCGAACACTTCGTCGTAATCCGCCGGCTTGGCGCCCAGCAGCAGCATTTTCAGTTTAACCGTGCCGTCGTTCGCGCCGTCTGTACCGTTCCCGTCCCCCGAATTTCCGTTGTTACCACCGCATGCGCTAAGTAGCGTACTAAGCAACAGCACGATGACAAGAAGCAACATGGCATTCCTCTTCTTTTGTTTCATGATCCATACTCCCCCTAATTCAGATAATGGCATTGATGTGAACGGACATGCTATTGATAACCAAGTTGCCCTGAGATCATCCTTTCACTGAACCAACAGTCAAGCCTTTGACGAAAAAACGCTGAATGAACGGGTACGCGATTAGGATGGGTCCTGTCGCTACAATGGTCATCGCCATCTTCAAGCTTTCGGTCGGGATACTTAAATTGACGACTGCCCCCGATTCCATCATCGCCTTGCGCATGCCGTCCATATTCCCAAGCATGCGATAAAGATAGTACTGCAGCGGCATCAAATTCTCTTGCGAGATAAAGAGCAGCGGGTTATACCAATCGTTCCAGTAACCAAGCGCGATGAACAATCCTATGGTCGCCAGTGCCGGCTTCGACAAGGGGATGATCAGCTCGATAAAGATCCTAAAATCGCCCGCTCCGTCTATTTTAGCGGATTCTGTAATCGCTTCTGGTATATTACTCATGAACGTCTTCATGACAATGATGTAAAACACATTCATCAATAAGGGAAGAATCAATACCAGAAAAGTATCCTTCAGGTGCAAGTATTCAACAACGAGCAAATACCAGGGGACAAGCCCACCGTTGAACAGTGTCGTAAAGAAGAAGTAGAACGAGAAGGTTCCTCGCCATTTGAAATCCTTCCTAGCCAGAACATAGGCCGTCATTGCGGTCAAAAACAGCCCGACTACCGTCCCGATGGCAGTCACCCCGATCGTGACGGCGTAAGCCTGGATCATCTGTGAGGGATATTTGAACAGAATACTATACGCTTCGATCGAGAAGACCGTCGGAAACAACTGAAAGCCATTCTCAATAATGCTCTTCTCCTCTGTCAACGAGGAGGACACGATCAAAATAAAGGGCAAGATGCAGAACAAAGCCAGAATAGTAAGCGAGACGTAACCGATAATATTGAGCAATACACGATCGGCAGACACGCGTCTTCTGCCTACCGCTTGGGCGACTGGGCTCGTATTTATCGTAGACATGGGCATTTCCTCCTTCTCTTAGAATAATGCACGGTCTTTATCGTATTTGCGAACCGCGTAGTTGGCAATCATGATGGTCACGAAGCCAAGCAACGATTGGTAGAAGCCCGCTGCGGCCGACATGCCGATCTCATTTGAGCTCATCAGCAGGCGGAAGACAAACGTATCGATGACATCTGTATTTGAGAATAAGAGACCGTTGTTGCCGATCATGTTGTAGAACATCCCGAAATCCCCACGAAAAATATTGCCGATCGCCAGCAACACCAGGATAATCATTGTTGGATACAGGTTTGGCACAGTAATTTTCAGGATTCGCTGGAAGACGTTGGCCCCATCAATTTCCGCCGCCTCGTACATCTCGGTATCGATGCTCGTGATGGTAGCCAGATACATAATCGTCCCGTAACCGAACGCCTTCCATGTGGATACGATGATCAGAATGAACGGCCAATACGCGGGGGTATTGTAAATGTCGATCGGCTCCATGCCCAGCTTCGTCAACATCGCGTTAATAAACCCGAAGTCGTAGCTAAATAAGTTGAATGCAATGGCGCCGACGACAACCCACGAGATGAAGTAAGGCAGGAAAAACACCGTTTGAGTCAACTTTCGAAACCACTTCCCCCCCACCTCGAACAGCAGGATCGCGGCAAAGATTTGCACTACGTTGTTCACGACGATGAACGCGATATTGTAAAGCGCGGTGTTGCGTGTTACGCGCCAGGCGTCACCTGACTCGAAAAGGAACCGGAAATTATCGAGACCATTCCAGGGGCTCCCGAATACACCGCCATCGAAGTTGAATTGCTTGAACGCCAATACGATTCCCGCCATAGGCACGTAGGCGAACAGAAAAATAAAAAGTACGCCTGGTGTGAGCATCAGTAGCAGGGTTTTATACTTCCTGACATCGCTCCAAAATCCATGCAGGTTCATATGCTCCCTCTCCTCTCTCCTCTTTGTCCCCATTATAGGCGAGCGTTATAGGCCTTGAAAATTTAGCCAAGCAACAAAAAACTATACTTTTTCACCGATCTGTCGAACCGTGCCGTTTACCTCCATAAAAAAACTACACTGCCCCATTGATTAACAAGGCCGGCTGGAACCAAGCAACAGAGATTTCAAAAGAAGCCTAATTATCTAATACACATTTAAAATAAGGTCAGTGAGTTCATTGATTAGGCGTAGAAAAAAAAGACCCTCGGTCATGATTCGACCGGGACCTCAATCACCCATATAGCTATCAAATTTTGTGCTTCTTGCGGTATTCGCCCGGCGTCATGCCCATTGCTTGCTTGAAATTCCGGTTGAAATAAATTATATTCTTATAGCCCATCTGATCAGCGATTTCATAAATTCTCTTCGTCGGGTCTTTGAGCAGCTCGCACACACGATCCGTCTTTAGGCCGATCAAGTAATCGCTGAAATGTGTGCCCGTCTCCTCTTTGAATAACTGGCCCAAATAGTTCGCAGTAAAATCTAAATGCGCCGCGACTTCCTTAAGCGTAATTTTCTTCTCCAGATTATTCTCCACGTATCGCATGATTTCTTCAATTAGTTTGCGCATCTGCCTTTGTCCCTTGATGTACAGCATCTCAGACAGCTCGAAGAATCCCCTGCGAAGCCAAGACAGAATGTCATGCACCGTCTCGAATTGAAACAGTACGTCTGGTTGGCGCGATTCCCATTCCAGCAGCTCGTATAAATTTTCTTTTCGCTGCTGAAGATCGGCATGCAGCTTGGACGTCATACGTATGATAAGCGCGTACACGCCTTCCTTGCCAGTCAGTGTCACATCCTGTTGAAGCAACTCCATCAAACAGTCGTCAATTGTGACCAGATCGTAGTCCAAGATCGCTTCAAGCATTCGATTGACCTTCTCTTCCATGCACTTGCCCGGCGTATTTTGGGAATGCGCCTCGATCACTCCTTGAATGATTCGATTTTTGCCGAGCAGCCATTTGGCGCCAAGCGCCGCCAGCGCCTGTCGAAAAGACTCGTGGAGTTCCGTCTCGTTGGATGCGTTACGACCGACGCCGATCGTGACCGTGCGAGAAGTGCTTCGATTCACATGTTCGACAAGCTCCTTAAGCAAGCTATTGAACCTGGACTCCGGCACGGCTGCAAGAATCACGAATCGGTTTCCCTGCCCCTCGATGACGGTACCGAGCCTGATGTCCGCTGCAAATGTCTTGATCGTCCGGCTGATCTTTCGAATCTCTGCGCGTTGCTCTTCCAGCGGAAGGTTGCGCATCTTCCATTCTAAGTCGTCAATTTCCACGAGCGCCACGGACGTCCCCTTCTCCAAATAATGCGCAAGCACGCCACTAACGTGCGATGTGGCCGGCGCGGGCGTTCGTTCCTCAAACCACCGTAGGAGTAGCTCTTCGTTCACGAGCGACAGGGTTTCCGTAAAGGAACGATCCTGCTCCAGTTCTTGCTCGATTTTCGCGACCTGCTCCGTCAGTATGCGAAATAATTCTTGGTCTTCGACCGGCTTCAGCAAATACCCTGAAGCATTGATCTCGATCGCTTCCTTGGCGTAGCCGAAATCCTCGTGGCCGCTAATAAATACGATCTTAACCTTCGGATGGATCGTCTTCGCCTTCCGGGCGAATTCGGTTCCCGTCATGATCGGCATTCGAATGTCCGATAAGATCAAGTCGATCGGTTCGGATTCCATGAGCTTCAATGCCTGAAAACCGCTATGGGCCGTGCCCGCTACGCGGACATTCAGCCCACTCTCAAGGACGCGTCGGCGTAGCCATTCGAGGTCGACCACTTCATCATCAACTAGCAACAGATTAACACTCATGTACATGCCTCCGGTCGTTTCACTCATTTACACACTATGCCTGAATGTATCATACCTTTTCCCCCCGAAGGACAACATAGCGGTCTTCAATGAAAACGGATACAAATTCACGGTTACTGCCGTGGTTCGCCGCCCTGCCCATCCTGCTGCCCAGCCGGAAGCAGAATCCGCACCGTCGTTCCTCCTCCATAAATGCTTGCGATCTGGACGCCGTAAGCATCTCCGTATAACAGCTTGATGCGCTCGTCGACGTTTTTGACACCATAACCGCCCTCTTGCCTCGGGTTGTTTAGCAATCGCTCCAACGTATGGGGTTTCATGCCAATGCCGTTGTCGATGACCTTCAGCTCGATAAGATCGCCAATACGACACGCCTTAATCAGGATCGCGATCGTATCTCCGAACCAAGCGTGCTTAAAGACGTTCTCCACGAAGGGTTGCAGGATCAGCTTAATGACCGGCACCTGCAAAATATCGGGCTCGACATCAACATGCATCGTAAACGCGTCCGCATATTTTACCCGTTGGATCGCAAGATAGGTCGTTACTTGTTCCAGCTCTTTCTCCAGCTCAATACAGACACGGCCTTGGTTGAGGGTGAGACGGTAAAAACGGGAGAGCCCTTGCACCATCTCCGTCACCTTGTCCGTCTCTCCGAGATTCGCCAAGCTTCCGATCGTCGACAGCGTGTTATAGAGGAAGTGAGGATTGATCTGCGCTTGCAAGGCCTCCAGCTCAGCTTGTTTCTTTTGGATGCCTTCGATATATACGCTATCGATTAATTTTTGGATACTACTGGCCATCACATTGAACGCATCGGCGATTTGTACAAACTCGTCATTGCCGGAGAATTGTATCCGCTTTAGAAAATTCCCTTCCTGGAACGAACGAACAAGGTTGACGATCCTCGACATCCTACGCCCGGAAAGGCGGGCGACGATATAGCCAATGAAGGCCATGACAACAAAGCTAATGGCACATACGGTGATGATGATTCGCTGTAACCTACCCGCATCCTTTGACAAGTACGAATTGGGCACCAGCGTCTCGATTACAAAATCAGTACCCGGGATCTCTTCCAGGAGGCTTAGATACGCTTCGCGCGAGGCGTTTTGTTCGGCCATTCCTCGATGGTAAAGCGATATGCCAGTGGAACGGTCGACCAGACGCAGCGTAATCCCTTCTTCGAGTGGAAAGGCCACGAAATCGCCCAACAGGTCTTCGAGTGACACGGTGATACGCACATAGCCGATTTCGGTCTTATAATCGGCATACGATACCAAACGGCGAAAATGTGATATATTACCAAGTTTACTGTCGGTATCGATTTGCAGCCAGATGTTGTCCCGTTCCGTGGCTTGAAGCGAACGAAACCACTCGGCATGGGAAATCTCACCGAACGGCAGGATATAATAATCGTTTTGCGCGATCGGCTCCGCGAGGTTATCGCCACTCACAATGTTCAAATCGCTGTTCAGTGTATAAAGCATAAGGCGAATATCGTTCCCAGATAGCTGCAGCGGCGCTGTCATCTGCGGGATGATCTCGTCCAGCATCGTCCAGTAAATGTCCAGCGGATCTCCCTTCTTCTGAATGGCGTGCTGGAACGCTAGGCTGCCGAACAGCGAATCGGACATGCGCTGAATTTCGTCCATCTGATAAAGAATATTGTTCCTTGTCTGCTCCATACCAGTCCGAATATTCGTCTCAGCCATCTCCGTCCGCGAATGAACAAGCATCGAATACGAAATATAGCCGATCAACACGTCCGTAAGCAACACTAGCAGCAAGTAGGGGACCATCATTTTATAGGTAAAAGGCACATATGATTTCACCAGTAAGTTCCTTTCTCATTCCTCGTTCTAATAATAAATCTGGCCATGTTCTAACCACAAGTTCTATTCGATTCCGTGATCGCTGGTTTCGCCAGATAATCCTGACCTCTCCTCTTAATGAAGAACGGTCTTTAGAACTATAGAGATATTCCTGTAAAGATCTTTAGGGCTTGCTGAACGGATCGCATATTACAACCAGCAGTTGCAGGCCAATGTCGGTCTTTCTGGTCTTTTGAAGGTGTGTTTTAATACGGCCAAGTCCATAGCTGCACTTGCTGCTTCTTCCGTTCGGTTCGTATCTTACTCTTCTTCCCACGTACCTCTCGGTAAGCGTTATAACCCTGAAGGCTACATCTACACATTCTTACTGCGATAATGTATTTTATAGGTTTTCTGCTACTAACATTAAGGGCCTAGGTCTCCAAAATGTCCTCCATCCGAGCTACAACTCGCTACTGGATTTGGCAGGAATGCACCACTGTTTTTTCAAGTGAGACTTAAGCTTTGTTTTTTAACGTTGTCCGAATCGTTTCCCCTCCCAGCGCGATAATTCGGGTTTCGATCTCGCCGATCACTTGCGAAGGGCGTGCAGGTCTAATTTTGCTTTCAGCACTCCTCAAACTGATTTCAAAACCTGAGTATATATTATATTAAATGCATTATATTGCTTTTGCTCTCTACAGACAATAAAGTTGTTACAAGTGAGTAAAATGCATATTCTTTTGCTTGTGTAAGCAGCTTGTATAAAGAACAATACCCAAAAAAATCCAAAACTTTCTTTCATCTATAGCATTTATTCACAGTCATCCAATGGTTCTGTACTATGATCTAAAAGGTTCTCACAGTTTCCCGTAATTGTACGTAATAATTAACCTTAATACTCAAAGTGTTCACTTTGTTGAGTTCTTTCCCACTCTTGGATAGTCGGATTTCTCGTGATATATAAAAATACTGGATCAGGAAATCTATTGATTAAATTCATTGCAAATGTTGTCCACTGTAATTCATTATCAAGAGCAATATAAGGACTAATATAGAACGGGAATATAGGTTTGAATCCTTCACAAAGTTAACGATTTTGAATAGCAATTCCCTCCACCCTCACGTTCACCACGACGATGGATAACCCTGTCATATTGATCACATCTTCCATTACATTTTGTTGTAATTCTCTGGTCACTTCATGGATAAGACATCCGTAATCAACGACAACTTTTAGATCAATAGTTGTTTCATCCGAGCTAATTTTTACTGAAATTCCTTTTTTAATATTTTTTTCATTCATACGTTTGTTTGCTTCTTTCGAAAACCCTCCGTAAATTGCTGAAATTCCTGGGGTCTTTAATGCGGCTACACCAGTAATTTGGGATACAACATCATCTGATATTAGAATGCGACCGTGCTGCTCGTTTTCAGTCATACGACTCTCTCCTTTGGCATCGTATAAAATTTGCTTTTACTGCTTTTGATTTTTTAATACTTTTTTTCCTTACTGTTCATTGTAGTACACTCATATAAGAAAAAAATCGTACATTAGGGTAAGAGGCTAATGTACGATCGGGTAGGTGCTCAAGCAAAGCTATGGTCTTTCACTTTTCTATCCGTTACAAAGACAATGAGCTATCGTTGTTTGTATGCATTTCTTTCTTATGCTTCCGTTTCAGCTTCAGTTGAGCTACAACCATATAAAGAGTCGGAACTACAAACAACGTTAAAATGGTTGAAAAAATCAGTCCGAATATAATGGTCGCTGCCAATGGCTTGAATAGAATTTCTCCCATCGTAGCAATCGGTATCATTCCGACGATCGCAGTTAGCGAGGTGAGCAAGATCGGACGGAAACGGGCAGAGCATGCCATTAAGATGGCTTCTGTTAATTCGGCGCCTTCACGCCGTGCATCTTCAATAAACTCGATCAATACAATACCATTACGCACGACGATACCGGCAAGGGAAATGATACCCATGATACTCATAAAGCCGATTGGCATACCTGTAATAAAGCTACCAAGCACTCCTCCTGCTGCTGCCAGGTACACAGTCGTCATTATAATGATCGGTGTGGAAACCGAGTAAAACTGCATGGTGATCAAGAGCAGAATGAGAAAAACAACGATAACGGCTAATTTGCCTAAATCCTTAAACAAATCGGACTGCGTAGATGTTTCCCCGTCCATTTCCCAAGTGTACCCCGAATCGAAATGTGTACTTGTAAGCTTGCTACGGATGTCCTGGGTGAGCTCCGTAGCCGTGCGCCCTTTTGCATTGGCTGAGATCGTTACCGTCCGTTCCAAATCATAGCGGTGGATTTGCTGAATGGAAAAGTCCGGTTTCATCGTGGCTAACTGGGATAACGGGATCTGCTCTCCTCCCGCATTAGTGACACTTAGCTGTTGGAATAACACCTCAGGATCATGGTTAGGTTTATCCATGTACATATTGATATCCAGCAGTTCCTTACCCGTGTCAAAGTCCGTGACCTTCACTCCGTCACCCATTAGCAACAAAGTGCGGGTTAAGTTGGAATAGTTGACCTGATATTTATCCAAGGCCTGCTGGTTGACTTGAAAATTCAAATTATAGCTTTGCATCCCCATATTATCGGTCACATCTACAGCTCCAGAAGTCCCCGCAACGATTTCTTTTATTTTTGTGGTCATCGTTTGCAGCTTACCAAGGTCTTCTCCTTTAATACGGACAGACACTGCACTGCCGACTGGGATACCTAATTGAGGAACACGTATACTTATTAATGCTGCTGGATATTTGGCTTGCAGCGTACTTGTCCAGCTATCCACTGTTTTTTTGATATCAAAGACTCCCTCTTTACCAACAACAGCAAGTTGTCCGTGTACCGCGCCCACGGAGCCACTACCGGCTACTATATCGCTGTACATTTGAGGTGCTCCACCACCTGCCGTTGCTGCC
Source organism: Paenibacillus maysiensis (assembly GCF_000520815.1). Lineage (GTDB taxonomy): Bacteria > Bacillota > Bacilli > Paenibacillales > Paenibacillaceae > Paenibacillus > Paenibacillus maysiensis. The sequence continues at coordinate 72,347 of NZ_ASRY01000265.1, forward strand.
AGATGTTCTGTTTCTGGCTGCTTTTTAACCCAGTTCTCAATCTCAGTTATAACCTGATTGGTTGCCTGCAACGACGTTCCTTCTGGCATCGTTACGTTGATTGTGGCATCCGGTTGGTCCGATTCAGGAAATAATTGAATGGGCACAATAGCAAGCAGTCCATAAGCTGCCGTACCAATCATAAGACCAATAAGCGCAGTGAAAAGTGGTCGACGCAGTATTCTCGGCATCCAGTTTTTAGCGTATACATTAGAGAGGGACTGAATTTGATTGCCAAGGAGCCCTGGAGGCTTGGTCGTTTTGCTACGTTCTTTACCTTTATGTCGGTTATCGTACCATTGACGGAAAATAGGAATGATCGTAAGCGACATAATCATGGAGGCCAGCATCGTTAACGAAATTACAGTAGGAATCGGTTTAATAAAGTCTCCCATATTGCCCGGCAGAAATAAAAGCGGGGCAAATGCTGCAACTGTAGCCAGCGTGGCTGTAATGATCGATAAGGATACTTCTTTCGTTCCTTTAATTGCCGCCTCCGTAGCATCTTCCCCAAATTCAGAGCGTCGGCGTTCAATGTTGTCGTTTACCACAACGGCATCATCAACCAGTATCCCCAGTACGATGATTAATCCGATGACTGAAATTTGATTCAGTGTCGTTCCTGTCATCGGCAAGACAATAAAACCGATGGCAATAGAAACAGGGATAGCCAACGCCACGAATGCAGAAGTCAACAAGTTTAAACCTAATGTACAAATAACAATAACCGATGCAATAGCAATCATCATCTCTTTGGACAGATTACCAAAGATTTCACTTACACGATCATTTTGAGCGAAGAGTAGTTCAAAATGTACATCTTTAGGTAAGCTACTCGCAAGTTCGTTGATTTTGGCTGTTGCCGCTTTGGATACCGTTGGTACGTCTGTGCCTGTATCTCCACTCAAACTGATTGAAATAGCAGGCTTGGTATTCACATACGTATAACTCTCCGTTTTTTTAAAAACAAGCGAGGCTGCACCGATATCCTTCAAGGATATAGGGAACCCTTCTTCGTTGCTTGAAATCTGAACGTTATTTAAAACATTGGGATCAGTTGAAGCATCTACCGTCAACTGATACGTACGCTGATTGAAATCCAGACTTCCTGTAGGTACTCTATCGTTTTCATTTTTAATGGCTTGAACGACCTGTTCCCAGGAGATGTCGTATTGCTGCATTTTTTGAGTGTTCAGGCTTATTCGTACTTCTTGTTCTGGAATTCCTTGAATATTAACTTTTGAAATACCTGGGACCGTTTTTAATTGATCTTTCCATTTATTCATCAATTCATTTAACGAGTATAGATTCTCAGCTTTATCAGAAGTGATTGCGTATGACCCGATGAAGGAGCCTGCCATACTATCATTGATAATGGGCTGCATCGCATCGTCCGGAAGCTCAGACTGTGCATCCTGTACTTTGGTACGAAGATCAGCCCACACTTTTGTCGGGTCCGCCTCATTCAAAGCTTCTATACTTATACTGGATTGGCCTTTTGACGAAGTGGAAGAAATCGTTTTGACACCTTGCACTTCTTTGATTTTCTGTTCCAATATCTTCGTAATGGTTTGTTCGATTCTTTCAGGTGAGGCCCCTGGATACACAGTTGTAACACTGGCTGACATAGGAATAACGTCAGGCATCTCCTGTTTAGGTAACGATGCAAAGTTGTAAATCCCTAGCAAAATGCACATGCCAAAGAAAATAAGTGTGATTTTCTGTTTTTTAACGATATATTTAATCATTCGGACGACTCCTCCGATTTCCCAAGTACATCATTCCCAATTAAATCACCACTAAATAGGGTTCCTGCACCTTGCGTAACGATTTGATCGCCTGCCTGTAGCCCAGAGACAACTTCGAGCTGATTATTAGTCACCTTCCCCAGTTTAATCGCTGTTTTAACGGCCTTTCCATTTACAGCTTTAAAGACATACGGGTCATTTCCCGTACTAATTACAGCCTCTACGGGCACTAAAAGCGCTTCAATTTGATTCATGCTTTTGGATGCACTAATGACTTGACCAGGCTTCCAATTCAGTTCAGGATTGGGAATGCTAACTTCCACATTGATGCTTCCCGTTTTGGAGTTAGTCGATGGATAGATCTGAGTAACGGTCCCTGTTCTAATTTCATTATAAAGTGATATATTTACTTTTTGATTTTTCTTCCACGATAAGATTTCGCTGTCCGGTACGGGAAGAAGTACTTTTAAAGTGCTGATATTTCCGATAATAAACGCTTCACTTCCGCTGGAGCCCAACTGCCCATCAGATATCTTTTTCTCAATCACAACACCAGCTATAGGGGATGTTAATGTGGTTTTCTTAAGCGCCAAAGCCGATTGCTCATAAGCGACCAATGCATCCTTGTAGGAAGCCTGAGCCTGAGCTTTACTGGCTAGCCCTTGTTGCTGAGTAGCCCTAGCCGATTCCAACCCTGCCCTGGCCTGATCTACACCATCCGAAGCTTGTGCACGCTGTTCCTGGGAAGCCCCTGCAAGCAAAAGGGACAATTGCTCTTGCGCATCACTCAAACTTTTTTGTGCGTTGGTTAATTCAAGCTGCGCATTCTCATTTTCCGTTAATGATACTGCCCCTGCCTGAAATAGGCTTTGCGTCCTGGCGGCATCTGCCTTTTTCTTGTTATAGGTATTGGTAGCCGCCGTAACTGCATTTTGCGCCTGTACAATTTCCTGTTTTTTGGCACCATTGTTTAATTCCCGTAATTTGGATTGGGCTGAATTAATCTGGGATTGTGCAGTATGAATACTCGCCTGTGCCGATTGAACAGAAGCGTCTGCTTGACTAACACCGGCTTTCGCCTGATCCATAGCTGCCTTGGCCCTCGCAAGCTGCAGTTGATAAGTGGATGTGTCCAATTTCGCGAGGACTGCCCCTTTATGTACCCGATCCCCTACTTCAACCGTTGTATTTAAAATACGTCCATCCGCTTCAAAGGAAACCGCAGTTTGATTGCTTGCCTGCAATGTTCCCGCCAAATTAAATTCATTAGCCAAAGGCTGCATCTTTACTTTTTGAATTTGTACCGGCTGACCAGATTTTGCAGTAGTATTCTCCGAAGCGCTCGAGCAACCGGAAACCACCATGGCGAGGGTTATTCCCGTGACTAGCATTTTGATTCGTGTTCTATTCAACAATTTCATCCTCCTTGACTTACTTCTAAGCGGTTACCAGCAATCTACGAGATTAACTGGATTCTTTCTCTTTTCATGGTACAACAGTTAACAAAAAAAAAAATCGTACATAAGGGCAAGCACCTCATGTACGTTTGGGCAAATCCGAAATGAATATATGTTTTTATTTACCAATTTTAAAGATGCAGAATGCCTCGTTCCAAAGACACGGCTACCGCTTCGGATCGGGAATCCACACCGAGCTTGTTGTAAATGTTCGTTAAATGTGCTTTCACCGTCCGCTCCGAAATCCCCATGTCGAACGCAATTTCCTTGCTCCTAAGTCCCTGTGCAACAGACTGTAAAATAATCCTTTCTTTCTCGGTCAGGATTGAAGTATCTTCATGCAGCTCAGTCTTGACCTCTCTCTCACTTGTTTTAGCAAAAACTCTAGCTGTAATTTCCGGCTGAAGAAGTGTCTCTCCTCTTAAAGCGGATTCAATAGTCCGAAACAAATTTTCACGGCTGGTATCTTTTAATAAATAGCCTTTGGCCCCCAAGGAGAGTCCCTGAATCATTAAATCATCCTCGTTATAGGTAGTCAGGATAATAACTGGTGTGTCATTTTGTCGCTCTTTTAAAGCTTTCATGGTCTCCAACCCGCTCATTTGCGGCATATATAAATCCATTAGGATGACATCCGGCTGAAGTTCCTCAATCAGGGTAAGAGCTGTTGCCCCATCTTCGGCTTCACCGACAACCTCGTAGCTGTCATTTGTCTCTAGAACAAGCTTTAGCCCTTCTCTAACCACCCAATGATCATCTACGATTAATATTTTAAATTTCATACTATGTCTCCTTTGCTAAGAGGTGCCTCTACTTTAATAGACGTACCTTCTTGAGCTGTGCTGTTGATCTGTATTGTTCCACCCAGTAGACGCGCACGCTCATGAATGCCTATGAGTCCGTAATGTCCTGATCGTCTGGCAATGAGATCTGGATTAAATCCTTTTCCATCATCACGGACCTCCATAGTAATTTTATCTTGTTGATCCAACATATTAATCCATACGTTCTTGGCATAAGAATGCTTGCCTACGTTCGTTAGACATTCACTTATGATATGTAGCCCATGCTCAATCAACAACCTGGATACCGAGGATTTAATCTTGATGTCCAGTACTGTTCGAATGCCGGTAGCCATTGTAAAACGCTGCGCTTCTTCCCGGACCGCATCCGCAAAGTCCACTTCCGAAGCCGATTTTGAACGCAGATTATCTATAGCCCTTCGTGAGTCAGCCAAAGCTTTGCGTGCCTGGGACATGGACTGCTGAACGATTTCGTGGGCTCGCTGTGAGCTACCTTGTGTCAGATGGGCATCTACGGCTTCCAACTGCATAATCAGGCCAGCAAGACCTTGAGCCAGTGTATCATGCAAATCCCGGGCCATGCGTTGCCGCTCGTTGGCTAACGTAAGCTCTTCCACTTTTTGATGTGCAAGCTCCAGCTCAGTAAGAAAGTTTTGGGTACGAATCCGCGCATTGACTTGTTTGTAGAAAAGAATAGAATATGCAGCTACGATAATAACGATAAGAATGAGCAACCCAATAAATAGCACGGAGTTCTCACCATCGCGATGCCATATCATAGCAAGACAAAAAAGAAGATAGAAACCAAAAAACACCAATACAACTTTTTTTGTTTGGTAATATATACCTATGCTTTGACCGATTAAAATCGGGATTAATCCAACCAGTACAATTGGGAAACTGGCAGGAAGAAGAAAAGCGCTTGAAAAGATAATTCCGGCTTGAATAATAAAATAAATCCATGAACCATAATGTAGAACTTTACGAACATGCCAGTACAAAAGTACATGCAAAGTTATTGCCAGAGAGAACAATAGACTTCGAAATGGTAATGGTGTAGATATATTTTGAATAACCATTCCTTCGATAAAGATGAAAACGATCCATAATATAATCGGAACTCTGGAAATATTAAGTCGATCATTTTCGCCATCGTAGATCTTTAAGTCTACATCTTGCTCTTGTTCATTGGATTGTTTGCCCATAGTTCACCTCTAACTTATATGCGTACAAAAAAGCATTATATTTATATTTTATCATTTTGTACCTTTTTTTAAAAATAAGTAAGACTATTTCTCAATATTTCTCAAGCCATTTTACAAAATGATGAAGTTAAAAAAACGTACACATGGGCGATGACGTGTGTACGTTTGGGCAAAAATGAATTTTAGTATGCTAAATAGTCAATATCAATCATAAATGTTCCCATTTTTCTCTGTAAAAAAGTAAGTATACCTTACTGACTATTACTTTAATAATCATATAATAAGGGATAGCCAGCACTATTCCTGTAATTCCTGCTAAATCTCCGCCAATCAGTACAAGAATAATCACTGTCAAAGGGTGAACGTCTAGCTGCTTACCGAATACATAAGGAGAAATGATATTGTCTTGTATCTGCTGGGCCAAAAGAATAACGATAAGTGACCAGATTGCCACAGACGGAGACTGAATAAATCCAATAATAACAATAGGGATCGATGATAGAATAGCACCTACAAAAGGAATGAAATTCATAACCACCGCAACGACGGTTAATAACAATGCATATGGCAGTCCTATCAAAAGAAATCCTAAGTACATTAACACACCAAGCGCCAAGTTAATAAGTACCCTTCCCACGATAAAGCTGCTAAGCGCGCTATCAATATCATCTAAAACCTCATTTGCAGCGATTAGAAAGCGTTTAGGAACAAAACTGACCAATTTGCGGCCGAATTTCCCCCCTTCCTTCAGCATGTAAAAAAGGATTAAAGGGAACGTAAACAATGCGATTGTAACATTGGAAACAAGACCAAACAATCCGGTTACATATTCCGTAACTAAAAAGAAACCTTTGTTCAAGTATTCGGTTAGGTGTGACAGTGGATTAACGTCGCCCGGAAAAATGGCAGAAAGTGCCCCATTCTGTTCTAATTCATGAACCTTATTACTTAATGCACTAAATAGACTGGGTGCATTCTCCACGAGGTTGATCATTTGAATACGTATGGAAGGCCAAATACCTACAATAAAGAGAGCTAAAATGACTGCAATGGCGAAATAAATGAGTATGATCGCAAGAGAACGGTTTAACTTATGTCTTTCCAGTAAATCTACCAATGGGCGCAGAAGATAATAGAAAAAAACAGACAGCATTAATGGCAATAAGACAACGCTGATTAACGAAGTTATTGGTACAAATAAAAAATCGACTAGTGTGCACAAATATATAATGATGAGAACAAAAATGATACCCATACACCATTTAAAAAACTTGTTTATTTGTGGAGAGTGATTAGGCATTAAAAATATTCCCTCCTGCCTTCGCATTTTTAATGAACAATTTTAACTTCTTCAACTGACCACACCCTCTAACATAATAAAAAGAAAATTTCCATTATTAACACCCTGCTAATTTTTACTTTGATTTCTCCTATTCATTTTAAATCGAATACTGAAATAAAAAATCGTACATAAGGGCATAAACCTTATGTACGATTGGGCAAATTATTTAAAATTTTTGCAAGGTTCTCGGAAGGTCTCTATCTTTAGATGGATACTTAAGCATATCTTTTCTCAGCAAACTCATTAGAGATTTGTTGAGGCATTTTTCCTCATAATCCAGAAAATCATACTCATTATCAAACTAAATTTCCAGAAACTAGGCAAGCTTTATTGATCGCACTTGCAGGCTGTGTGGTTGTGTCCTTTCAAGAAGGAGCTTCGTGCGAAGCTTTCTAAGTTTCTTTATTGGGTCAAGGAACAGTTAGAAATAACAGTCCTCTTAGCAGATTCTGATTCTTACTCTAATGAAGTTGATAGTCTCGGAGTATTAATTGAATTAGCAACTACTATGAAAATTTATTGCACCAAAGTGTGGA
>NZ_ASRY01000266.1 GCF_000520815.1 Paenibacillus maysiensis
GAATGGGCCATTCTGTAAACTTAATCTCTCTTTTAACCGATAAATACATATGCTGGATTTAGAATGTCACTTACTAAACACAACTATAGAAGGAGACACCTATGGAAAATATCGTGACTTACGGTCATATCGAAATCATGCCTTATGAATTCGTTCGCCTTCATGAACTTAAAATTTTAAAAACAGTCAATGACCATGCCCGAATGATCTGTACAGGCATTATCTCGGAGAAAAAGCGAGAGCTGTATGTACGTGCTTCGGATGAAGAAACTCAGGTCAAAGCTTTTGTCACGGATAAAAATGGAAATCGACAACCCTTGTTTCGAGGTATTGCCTTAGATGTGGAGGAAAAAGTCGTTCACGGGGTTCATTACCTAACCGTCGAAGCCATATCTCATACCTACGAGTTAGATATTAAGCGGCATCAACGCTCTTTCCAGAACCCCAAGCTCACCTATACGGGTCTGATCGAAAGTATTGTGTCGGACTACTCCAAAGCCGAAGCCATGGATGTGGTGTCCCATAAGAAGCCTATCGGCACCTTTATCATGCAATACGATGAAACCGACTGGCAATTTCTGAAACGAATGGCTTCCCACTTCTACTCTCCACTCATTCCTGCGGTGGGCTATGGCGTGCCGAAGTTTTATTTTGGCCTGCCTATGGGACTCAGCAAGGGTGAAATACAATCTACCAATTATAAAGTAACTAAACGGGTAGCGGATTATCAAACGGCCTCGGAGAACCATATCCCCGGCGTGCGTGATGCGGATTTTATCCAGTATGAAGTTGAAACGGAAAAGTTGCTAGAGCCTGGCTATGAAGTGACTTTTAAAGGCCACCTTTTGCTGGTCGCTGAGGTGCTAACGGAGATGAAAGACGGGGTGCTGACCCATACCGCCAAGCTGTCACCACGAAGCGGCCTACGTCCCATTAAAGATTACAATCGCTCTATTATCGGCGCTTCCATTCAGGGCAAGGTACTTAGCGTTCGTCGGGACAAAATCCGTGCCAAGCTTGATATGGACGACCAGCAGGACCCCAATACCGATTACTGGTTTCCCTACTCTACCATTTATGCATCTGCGGATAACACGGGCTGGTATTGTATGCCTGAGGACGGGGACAGCATCCGTATCTATTTCCCCAGTTATAAGGAAGAAGAAGGGTATGCGATCAGCTCGGTTAAAAGAGAACTGCAGCATTCGGTAGAGAGACCCTCTGCTCCTGGGCATGCATCAGCAACCTCAGCGCATTCGACTGTATCTTCTTCGGCTCTGTCCGCAGCCCCGCCTGCACCAGATCGCATGGCTGACCCTGCTATTAAGACGTTGCGGACGAAATATGGCAAAGAAATCATGCTAGCCCCGGATCAAATCGTCATCTCAGGTAATGGGATGTCCATTGTGATTAACGATAAAACCGGCATTGATATCGTAAGCGGAAAAAATGTAAATATCAGCGCAGGCTCTGATATTGTACTGGCATCTAGCAGTATCCAGCTTTCCGCTGGAAAAATCGAGTTATCCGGTAAAGGCAACACCATCACGCTGGAGGATACCACTACCTTATCCGGCACGGAAATCAAAATGAATTAATGAAAGGAGGGAATCAGCGAAGTGGATAAACAAGCGGCGCTAAAACAGATCTATGAACATGATTTTGTACCTCTTTTGGAAGAAAACTTACAGGCTCTTGAAGCTGAATTTCAACGAAATAAAACCATCCTCACAGTAGACCTAGTGTCCGCGTTTCGTGAAATGTGTCAGCTCATTAAGAACATGCAGGACAGAAATGAGAAAGCCCCCATCGGTTATATTCATTTTTCTATGTTACGTACATCTATTTTAGATCAGACGTATCTCTATGTTATCGAAGCCTATTCGGATGAATGGTATTTCGATCAAGTCAATTGCACGGTAACATACGATGCCTCATGGGCCTTCCGTTCTATAGCTTCCATCATCGATGTACTTGACCAGAAACGAAAACCCTATATCCGTCTGCTGAATCGCGCGGATGTAGAAAGGATGGTATGGAGCTCATCTCACTATTTTCATCAGTTTATTGCCACTCTCCTGCGCTTAGCCGTTCACCAGATGATTGAAATGCCAGAGTATCAGTCCATCCAAAAGGCGAAGTGCTTATTCATCAGAATTGGCGAGTTCAAGGATCAAAGTGAGCAAGTGTACATCGAAGACCTCGTGCCATTACATGAGAATGACTTAAAACAACGATTACTGGACGAAGGCGAAACAGAGCATCCTTTCGAAAATGTAAAAGGCGCTACACTTCGAGATCTGCGAATGGTGGAAAAAGATCTGCGCTACAGTGATTTTGGTATGGGCGATTTTTCAAACAGTCAATTTAGAAACTGTGTATTGCTAGGTACAACGTGGAGAAACGCCAACCTTAGAGACGTAGATTTTAGCGGTTCGATCCTGAGTGATGCCGATTTCTCAGGCAGCGATCTACGGGGTGTCCATTTTTATGCAGTTAAAGGCAACGTTTTTCGGGAAGGTAGCTATCGAACAGGACTATTAGGCATTCGCTTTACAAACGCCAATCTGGATGGTGTCAACTTAGTAGGAGCTCATTTTGGGGAACAAGTCGATTTTAAGGGTGCCTCCATGCAAGGAACAATGCTTTCCAAATCAAATCAAGAACATTTCAGACTCAGCCCGTCGCAATTACAGATGGTTCAGTGGGTGGATTAACCAAGGGGGCGATAAAATGCAGCGCTACTATGTATTGTTGGAAGATACCCGAATTCCTTACAAAATACAACCTTCCTCCTTACCCAGAAACACGTCCTTTGAAGATTTTCCTCCCGTGCAAGTATTGGATATGACCGTTCCTATACATGGGGAGTTTTCGGATTGGTTGTCTGTCCCTACAACCTTATTGTCCAACGCAATGAAACGCATCTTGGCAAAATACAATGTGCAAGCCCGCTTCAAACGGGTCTATCTGATCGACCGAAAAGACAACCAGTCAGCACTATATTGGATGCCTTATGCCCCAGCCATGGATGTACTATCTCCCCGTGCTGAGTTCGACCTACAAGGTCAATATATTAAACGGCTCGTGTTAGATCGAGAAAAGGTTCAAGGACAGCATTTTTTCACCATACAGGGGATCAGGGAGCCCTACTTTATCATCAGTATTGAAGCCGCTGAAAGTCTGCTTCGACGTAATCTGAGCGGATTCAGACTTCAATCTGTGGAGCTTGCTTAGGAGGAATATGGATGACAACAACGTATTGGGACGAAATCTTTCTAGATCAATTTAACGAACGCAAGTTACAAGAACAGTTACAGGCTGCGGGAGAAGAAGATTGGATGCTGTTATCGGTAGATGAATGCATCAAGGGAATATCCCAGGGAAGCTTGGTGCTACATAACGATCAAAAGATACCAATACAAGTCAGAGCAGCTTTTGCCGATCAAATGACGTTTCCCCTCCCCTGCTCTTTCACAGAAACAACAGGATTCGACAAACAAGGAGGTCGGAATCCTCATCGGGTCATCTACCGAGATCAGGCACAAGGAGTTAGTTTGGGCTTACATTGGCGGGAAGAGCCGCTTCATCAGGAGCAAGTGTTATGGATGCAGCAACAACTGGCCCGTGGAGCCAAAAAGCTTCAGCCAGACATGCAACTAATTGAAGAAAACACGTTAGAACTAGAACAGGGGCTTATCGCCTGTTATGAAGCTTTATTTATCGTCGATCCTCATCCCTACTATCAAATCGTATTCGTTCGTTCATGGCAAGGACGTGCGTTCACAGGAAGTATTCAATTCAAGCTGGAGGACGCTCCGTTATGGCATCCGCTATCATATGCGATCATCCGCTTGATCCATTTTGTAGAGCATAATCATGAAATGAGTTAGATAAGGAGGAAAGTCTATGTTTCTGCCGATCATTCTCCAAGCGCTAGTCTCCGGTATGTTAAGTGGCGAATACTCTTTTGTTACACGGGGTGCAACGCTGAAATGCACTCAAGGAACCGATCCTGGTGTCCTCAACCTGATGATCGACCATGGCATATACAGTCAAAATGAACCGTTATTGAATGTTGCCGATGCCGTCTGTGGTGCCAACATCAGTAAAGAAGGAGCCTTTGGCTTTTGTAAAGTGACAGGAGACGTTTGTAAGCCAACGATTCCTTTTGGTTCCAAATGGAGTGATGGCAAGGAAGATGTACTCATCGAAGGAGAGCAGGCACTATTAAGTAAATCTACGCTGGTATGCTCTTGTGGGGGCATGATTTCCATTGAGCAAGACGGCCAGGAAGGATAGCTATTTTGTCGCAGAAAGGAATCATTTATGGGAGAAATATCAACAGGTTTACTCACCTATCAGGATATTCGGTTCAGTTGGCCTTACGGTTCTGTACGCCTGAAACAGGTGAAAGTGAACCAGCAATTGGGTGATCACGCCAGACTCATCGTGACGGGGCAAATGAACCCCGAGCAGGAAGACACCATCATCCAAAAAAGCAGCAGTGACGATCCCGTTGAATTGTTATTTAAAGATGAAAACGGAAAAAAGCAACCCTTATTCAGAGGACAACTATATCATGTGGAAGTTCAACACGTACATCAAGACATGTATGTCACAATTGAAGCCATATCCCATACCTTTACTTTAGATACACAATTGAAGAATCGCTCCTTTCAGCAAGTCAATCGTAACTATACAGATATCGCGCAAGAGGTGCTTTCCGATTATCAAGGTTCGGATATGCTGGATGAAGCTTTTGGCAAGAAGCCAACGGGGCAATTCATCATGCAGTATCAGGAGACGGATTGGACTTTTTTGAAACGTCTGGCTTCTCATGTTGGGGCTGTACTTGTCCCGAATATAACCGCTCATCGCATTCAAGTTTGGATCGGTATTCCTCAAGGACGTCGACAGATTGTTTTAAAAGATGTACCTTTTCGCATGCGACGACAGATTACCCCGTATTTAAACCATGCTGCGAACGGAAGAGCGAATACCTCCGCAGAGGACTATACCAGCTACACCTTCGAATGGCCTGAAATGCTGCAACTGGGCGATGAAGTCAAACGTTCTGGTCTTACCTATGTCATTACCAGAAGGACAGGCATCATGACAAACGGCTTAATGACCTGGTCCTACGAATGTGTCTTGCCACAGGGTGTAACCATCGCCAAAACATATAATCAAACCATTATCGGCGCAGCGATTGAAGGAAAAATCCTGGAAGTCAGCCGTAATCAAGTTCGCCTTCATTTGGATATGGATAAGCACCAAAATCCCAAGGATACCCAGTGGTTTCCCTATTCCGCAGAAGGCAATCAGGTCTGGTATCTGATGCCGGAAAAAGGCGCTCAGGTAAAACTGTATTTCCCAAGCGCAAATGAAGACGATGCTATGGTAGTACAGTCCGTACGGCTTGACCCTCCATCCGCTCACTCGGCGTCTGTTGCTTCTCCAAAAGGAGTAGATTCAGGCTCCATGCAACAACACCATGAACAGACTATGGCAGATCCGGGAGTCAAATCCTTCCGTAACCCCCAAGGCAAATCTTTTACGCTGGGGGATTCCGAGTTGAATATGAGCGCCAAGGAAGGCATGCTGTATATCTCCATGAATGCTTCCCATGGCGTAAGTCTAAGCAGCACGCAGAGTGTACAGATTCAGGCCAGCGGCCATCTAGGATTAAATGCACAATCCATTACGTTAAAGGGGACAAAAGGATTATATGTAAACACATTATCGGATGCGATTGAGTTGAAAGAGAATGTCAATGCACTCAGCTCCAAAATTGAATTAAAAGCCTCTACACATAAGATGCATTCCCCACTGGCTTCAGCATTTGAAATGATGGTAGCTGAACACGGATTGGAGCAAGTGAAACAGAACAGAGTGGATGCAAATAGTGATTCTCGGTGGAAGGGAGTAAGAGATGCGGCAACCTTATCCTTTATAGAATTGTTAATAGATGATGTTTTGGGAGAAGGCACTGCCGATAGATTTAAATATGGTGCCGATTACCCTGAAGAACAGAAACGACACCAAATTCAATACACAAAAGATCTCCTCCAATTCAATAAATCTTTGGATACTGTTATAGATGATGCAAAGCAAGTTGGGCAAAGTTATGTTGATCCTATGATTAAAGGCGCAGAGACCCTCAGTATGGATAAGCTTACTACTTCAGCCGATGAAAATTATTATGCAGGTGCTTCTCAATTTCATGGTGTTACACGTGTAGGGGAAACCATTATCCATATTGCAGAACTAGTTGAAGGAGTTAAATCACTCAAAAATATTGGAAAGATAGTCAAGTCTAAAAAAATACCCATTACCGAATTTTCAAGTCAGTCTTCCAAACAATCGAGCATTCCCTCAGCCCCTTTAAGTGCTGGGAAGTTTAAGACGAATTCGAGTATTGTCCCTAAACCGATTCAGCCCTTAGGGGGTTGGATAGCACAAACGGGCAAAAAAATGGACAGGCAAGGTGCGAGAAAGAGTCCATTTCAATTTGCACATGATGGTCCTGACCATAAGAGGCTTGATGTTCGTAAATCTACGAATGGACCACGTGAGCCAGTAACACCTGAGAGACAAAAACAGATTGATGCGTTAAAATCAGGAGAGTACTCTGGTAAGAGTACTCAGCTAGCAGGTGAAGTTAAAAGCTTCACTAAAGAGATACTTGCAACAAAACCTAAAAATTCGCGTGATCCAGCTAAGTGGCTAAAAAAAGGCGGAAAGATTACAATTGATGAGAATGGAACTTGGACCTATATAAATAAAAAAGGGCAAGCTGTAAGTTATCCTGGAGGTTATCCAAATTTCACACCTTATGCACATCCTAAGGTAGAACCTGTTAAGATTGAGATTGCATCACCAACAAATCGTACAGCAGATTACAAGGCAGCAAACACTGAAGCCCGTTTGAGTAAAGATTCCGATCCGCCAATCTCAGCACAGAATAAGCCTCCTGAGGGTTACACATGGCATCATCATGAAGACGGAAAGACAATGATTCTAGTTGAGGAGAAAATACATGCAGAATTTACTCATAGTGGAGGAGTATCTAAAATAAACGGAAGAAATAGTAAATAAATATTATAGGAGGATATAAACATGGCACAAATGGAAGGCTCACACCCCCCCCTCACATTAGAGGAAATTGAAGAATTTGAGATAGAGCATGATGTAAAATTTACTGAACAGTATAAGAAGTTCTTACAAGAGTCTAACGGAGGTTATCCCGTACCAAACATGTTTAAAATTTCAGATGAGCAAGGTGAAGATGTTTTAAATGTATTCTATGGTATAGGAGATATGTATAGTAACTTAGAGGATTATTTAGATATATATGAAGACAGACTACCACAAGGATTTATTCCAATTGGAAATGATCCTGGGGGAAATGTGATTTGTTTAGGAACAAATACAGAGTACTATGAGAAAATTTACTTTTGGGATCACGAAGAAGAGTCTGAAGATCCTGATGATATGAGTAATATGTATTTTCTTGCGAATACAATTTACGATTTTCTAGATTTAATGCACGAGGATTCTGAGCAATGATATGATAAGTCGTTTACTGTGGCCAACATAGCAAACACAAATTTATTTATAACATTTAAGAAACACAAAGGCTTATTCCAACTTGATCTAATGAGTAGGAATAAGCCTTTACATGTTCAAAAACAGTAACTAAGTAACATAGCAAGCCACTTACTTTACAAAACAATGACTTGCCATCCTTCCCCATCAGAGTTAACATACACACACTTCAACCACGGGAGGGAAAATGTGTTATGTCAAATTGGCCAGATTGGTTTCTCGAAGCGTTACGCCAACGATTTTATGAATTAGAACTTGCCAGTGAAAAACAAGCCTCATATTCAACAGAGGACAAAAGTCTATTCACCCAAATGGATCAATTCAAAACCAACCAAAACGAGGATATTCAACATCTGCTATCCGAATGGGAAGAAGCCATAGGCTATCAGTTAAGTCAGGACAAACAGTCCATCTATATGGAAGGAGTTAAAGACGGGATTCGATTGATTCTTCCCGTCATACAACCCACAGTTACTCGTTAGCCTATTTATCGCATTACCCTATGATTTTTTTAGTCCAGTATCTCGTCTATGCTCATTCCACTTTTCAAGGTAAAAACAAAATGCGCTGGTGAGAGAATCGTGATCTTCTCCACCAACGCATTAAATAGGTTATCATCAAATTGTTCCAGTATATCCTGCTGTGTGCTTAGTACTTGGATAATTTCATCGACACGTTCCTTGATTTTTGCTTGCTGCTCATGCTCCTGCTCCAGTGCCAGCTTCTGTTGTCGCAGCTCGTTTAGCTCACTGGAAAGCCTGTTTGTTTCTTCTTCATATACGGCCTCATCAATTTGATTCCGTAGCTTGAGATTCACTAATTCCTTCAGGTCGGATTTCAATTGTTGCATCTGTCCTTCGATGTCTAATAACGATGTTTGCTCTACTCTGCTGGAAAGTACCGATTCAATATTGGCTTTCAACGTCTTCATGAATCCTTTCTTATTCTCATACATCCGATTGAACAATCGTACAAACGCGGAATGTAAAACTTGTTCATCGACTGATTTGGCATCACATGCTGCTTTACCTTTATTGACATACGTTTTGCATTGCCATACCACTTTTTTGGATGGGTTATTGCTGTTCCAGGTTCGGCGTTTAAAAATGGCTCCACAGCATCCACAATATACTTTACTGCTCAGTGCATATTTACTGGAGTATCTTTTACTCTCCCCCATCACACTCCCTTTTAGCTTGGCTCTCCGTTCCTTTTCCTTTTGCACCGCTTCAAATAGTTCCTTCGAGACAATCGGTTCATGGTTATTCTCAATTAAATATTGCTGCTCCTGTCCTTTATTCCTTACTCGTTTGTGGGTTAGAAAATCTACCGTT
>NZ_ASRY01000267.1 GCF_000520815.1 Paenibacillus maysiensis
GAGCGCTGCTCCAGTTGATGAGCAGCGACGACCTGCCGCCTGCCCTGAAAGAGGCGGCGCAGCAGGTCGTGCAGCACCTGACGGGTCAGCAGTTGCTGCTGAATACGGACCGGACGGCTCCTTTTGCACAGGTACACATGTTTATTCCGTTTGTCGGACCGGATGGTCGTGAAACAGCTACGATCCAGATTCAGTCTCGACGCGGTAAACGCGGGGAGCTGGATGCATCCAACTGCCGGCTTTGGTTTGATTTGGACATGAAGGCGCTCGGGCCGACATTGGTGGATGTGCAAGTCGTGGACCGGATTGTGAGCCTCAAGCTCCATAACGATCAGGATTGGGCTGCTTCGCTGTTGACCAGCGGGCGTGAATCCATTCATACGGCGCTAGAATCGCTAGGCTATCAGCTTTTATCGCTGCGTACCGAACCGATGCCGGTAAGGACTGGACAGGAGAGCAAAGGTCTGGTCTCTGCGGAGGTACAATGCTATGTGCCTCAGCCGTATAAAGGAGTCGATCTTAAAATATGAAAGAGCCGTTGAAGGCTCCTTCTCCTTCCAGGAAGAAGGCTGTCGCCCTTAAATATACGCCCGGTGAGAGCGAAGCCCCTATCGTCGTTGCCAAAGGCAGTGGTCGTATTGCAGATAGCATTTTGGAAAAAGCCAAAGAGCATGGTGTTCCCGTTCAAGAGGATGCCGCACTAGTTGAGGTATTGTCCAAGCTTGACTTGGATGAACAAATTCCTGCTGAGCTATATCAATTGGTAGCAGAAGTGCTCACCTATATATATCAAATGGATAAGCTTGCTCCAAGGGATGACACCTGATGAGGAACGACATGGGGACCGGAGGCAAGGATCAACGAAAAGCCAAAGGAGCTTTGGGTGAACAGGCAGCGGCATCGTTTTTGGAAAATCTGGGTTATCGTATCATAGAGCGTAACTGGCGATGTCGTAGCGGAGAAATGGATCTGATTGCCGTGCAGCATGATATTCTCGTGTTTATTGAAGTACGCAGCCTAAGTAGCTCCAATTATGGAACGCCCGCAGAATCAATCACTGCACGTAAAATAACCCAAGTTCGCCAGACAGCCGCTGTTTATTTGCATATGAACGGGATTGAGGATGTTTCAATCCGTTTTGATATGATCTCTGTACGATTGATTGACGAAACCGCGGTCGTCACGGACCATATAATCGAGGCATTCTAAAAGAGCGATAAATTTTTTGAAGGTTCATTTCGAATTTCATATGCACAGGTTGACAGGAAGGAATGCTAAAGGTATATTTGTTGAGAATGGTTATCATTTTGATTTGTAGTTATAGTGAACATCCACGAGCTATTCCTACGAAGGAGGATATACGTGACAGAGCATACCTTTAGTGAACATGTCATAGATGTAATTCAGGAACGACGGACCATTAAACGGTTCAAATCCGACCCCATTCCAGTAGATACCATTAAAGAACTGCTGGACGTTGCTGTATGGGCTCCCAATCATAAAATGCGTGAGCCATGGCGTTTTCTCTTATTTGCTGGCGACGGACGGAAAAAGCTCGCTAAAGCTATTGAAGCTGATATTGGCAAGGATAACAAATTCGAAAGCGGCATTTTACACAATCCGATTCAGCTTTTAGTTGTGTTGGAGGAAGACCCTCGTCAGGCAGTTTGGGATGAGGATTTTGCAGCGGTTAGTGCCCTTGTACAAAACTTTATGCTTGCCGCATGGAGTAAAGGAATCGGAACGTTTTGGGTCACAAAGCCTTTTCTTTATTCACCGAAATTCCGCAAACATTTGGGAATTCAGCCTGGTGAGAAGATCATCGGCATGGTGTATGTAGGTTATCCTGAAGTCATTCCAGAGCCAAGACCACGTATTCCAGCAGCGGATAAGCTGACCCTGTTTGACAAATAATCTTTTGTCGAATAACCTTAATTAGACAGTTTGGAAATTAAAGATGTAACATTATATTTGCAACAGATGAAAATTTGGAAGCACCTTTTTTCATATATGCAATGCTCCTAGGGGGAGACATTTCAGTATGAGGAGAGGTGTTTTTTTGTTATGTATGGAAAATTACATGGAGCTTGTCTTTATGGAATAGACGGTGTTCTGATTGAGGTGGAGACGGATTTGTCGAATGGGTTGCCTCAAACTGCGATTATCGGATTGCCGGATTCGGCCATTCGAGAAGCCGTGGAGCGCGTAAGAGCAGCGATCAAAAACTGCGGTTTCAAATATCCGTCCCAGCGTGTAACCATAAATTTGGCTCCTGCTGATTTACGTAAGGAAGGCTCATCCTTTGACTTTGCTATCGCTTTGGGACTGCTGACAACCAGCGGACAAGTCGTTTTACCTACGGGGGAACGGACGTTATTTATCGGTGAACTAGCGTTGGACGGCAGTATTCGCCCCGTGAACGGGGTATTGTCTATGGTTGATTTGGCCAAGCGAGAAGGATTTCATTCGGTGCTGCTTCCTGAGGAAAATGCAGGGGAAGCACGCCTGATCACGGGTATACGTATTTACGCTGTTCGTCATCTGATGGATCTCATTCCAGAAAAAGGTCACACACAATACGTTATTGAAGGCCAATCAAAAGATCGGAATTCTAACTACCTACCTGATCCAATTGATAACGAGGGTACTAACCAAGTCACTAACCAAGTCATTAAGCAAGCTATTGATCCAGCCCCTAACCCAGTCTCGAATCAAGTTGAAAATCATGACCGAGGCAAGCGTATTACTGCTAGACAGCAGATCATTATCCATTCTTATGAGCATTTGCTTCCGGCAGATCAGATACCGATACGTGAGGTCAAAGGGATAATTGACGTTATGGAGGATTACAGCGATGTATTAGGTCAGCTACACGCCAAACGAGCGCTAGTTATTGCTGCTGCCGGAATGCACAATATCATCCTTATTGGGCCGCCTGGTGCCGGAAAAACGATGCTAATCCGCAGGCTGCCATCCATTCTGCCGCCCTTGACCGAAAAAGAAGCACTGGAGGTTACCAAAATATACAGCGCCGCTGGAAAGTGGAAGGAGTCATCGCCTCATTTGATGAACATTCGCCCCTTCCGTTCACCTCATCATACGATTTCTGCTGCTGGACTGGTGGGAGGAGGCGGGATTCCCAAGCCGGGAGAAATTAGTCTTGCACATCGGGGGATTTTATTTCTGGATGAGTTGCCTGAGTTTAGTCGTCATGTGCTAGAGGTGCTGCGCCAGCCATTGGAAGATCGCAATGTGACAATTAGCCGTTCACGTGCAGTTTTTAAGTATCCTGCACATTTTTTACTTGCAGCTTCTATGAACCCGTGTCACTGCGGCTTTTTCGGAAGTGATACGCAACATCAGCGTTGTACCTGTTCACCTTCTGCGGTAGCTCGCTATCGTTCGCGTATTTCTGGTCCATTACTGGACCGGATCGATCTTCAGCTTGAGGTATCACAACCGAAGGACTGGCGTGAGGAAAAGGAGTCGCTGTCGTCCGCTGAAATGCGAAGACAGGTACTAACTGCTCAAGCCATACAAATCGATAGGTACAGCAAGCTCCCTTTTTCATGGAATAGCGAACTATCCGGTCAAATGCTCCGGAAATATGCGGTATTAGAACGCAATGCGGCAGAGCTACTTGATCAGACGATGGATGCGCTCGGTTTAAGCATGCGTGCGTATGATCGAATTCTCAAACTGTCACGTACTATTGCAGACTTGAGTCAATCAGAGCAGATCACCGTGTCGCATGTAGCTGAAGCCATTCAATATCGGAATATGGACAGAGCACATGCCAGTTTTTTAGAAGAATAAAACAGCATAGGAATAACGATATGTCCATATTTTTTATGTAAGACAAAAAAAGCTCCAGACGCAAAGTTCTGGAGAAGAAAAAAGATTATGACAATGTGATTATACAATAAGTATATCAATTTCGTATATACGATTATGCATCATCTGCCATGTTACTTGATGGAAAAAAAACCAGCTGTCAATCCTTTGTTGTGAAGGTGTAGCTGAAAGTATACAAATCCTCCGGACCAGAAACAACTCGGAGGATTTTTTATATAATTCGGATTAGAGCACGTTCAGTTTCACTTCGATATTACCGCGGGTAGCGCGGGAGTAAGGACACTGTTCATGTGCGCCTTCTGCCAATTTTACCGCTGTTTCAGCGTCAACGCCTTTCACCAGAATATCGAGGTTCACTCCGATTCCGAAGCCACCGTCTTCAACTTTACCGAAATTGACCGTTGC
The DNA here is from genome assembly GCF_000520815.1 of Paenibacillus maysiensis. GTDB lineage: Bacteria > Bacillota > Bacilli > Paenibacillales > Paenibacillaceae > Paenibacillus > Paenibacillus maysiensis. The sequence continues at coordinate 4,261 of NZ_ASRY01000267.1, forward strand.
TGTTACTTCGGTACCTTCATGTTTAATATGCTGCATGCGGGCAACCATATTCAAAGCACTGTCAAAACACGCTGAATAGCCTGCTGCAAACAATTGCTCCGGATTCGTACCCGCGCCACCTGCACCGCCCATTTCTTTGGGTGTATCAATATTTAAACGAAGTTCAGGGGAAGAAGACTCTACATAACCACTACGTCCTCCAACTGTTTTTACTGTTGTTTCATACATTTTTTGTTGAATGGTCATCATAATTCAATCACTGCCTCTCGCTCAATTTATATTTTACACAATTTAATTTATCAAAATAATTATTGTTTGTAAAGTGTTTTGTGCAATTAGCATGTTTTTTATTGTATAATGTGCTAAGATAATGACGAAAGCGGGTGATCTGACAGCATGGACAACAACAATCATAATGAAGGTGCAGTATTAAAACTTGATAATCAGTTATGCTTTGCTATATATGCGTGCTCCAGAGAGATTACGAAGCTTTACCAGCCTTATCTGGAAAAGCTCGGTGTGACATACTCACAGTATTTGGTGCTCATTGTGCTGTGGGAGCGCGAGGAATGTACGGTGAAGGAATTAGGCGAGGCGTTGTATCTGGACTCAGGCACACTGACCCCGTTATTGAAAAGATTGCAGAATGCCGGACTTATTAACCGGAAGCGTTCGACTCAGGATGAGCGTAAGGTGCTGATTTCCTTGACTCCGGAAGGGAGTGTATTGCGGGAAAAAGCGCTATCTATACCGGAATGTATTCAAGAAAAAACAAGCATGACCCACGATCAATTTGGCTCGCTCCTGTTTCAGTTCAATGATCTGCTGGATCGAGTTCACAAAGCGAATGTACAGGTTGAAAAATCATAATAGACATTTGCGGTTACTTTTAAGAATCTTATTGTTATGTAGCCGCCTGCAACTGAATGAAGGAATGCTCGAATGAACTGAAGTACCTCTCATACGGATTTAATAAATCCCGAACTTGAAGAGGTGCTTTTTTGTTTGTATGCTATCAAAATAAATATCCATTAATATCCAAGCATTCGATTTTGGGAATGATAATGATATCAAAATACTGTAATTCATAACGTTAAATTATAAGGAAAGCGTTTTAAAAACATGTTACAATGATGTAGGTTTAGTATAGATTTCCTTGTGAACCGCCCTTGTTGCAGTCATGTTGATAGGAGGATTCCAGAATGAATATCCATGAATATCAGGGTAAAGAAGTATTGAAGCAGTACGGAGTGGCTGTACCGAACGGTAAGGTTGCCTATACGGTGGAGGAAGCCGTTGCTGCAGCAGAATCGCTTGGAAGCGCTGTTACGGTGGTAAAGGCGCAAATTCATGCCGGTGGACGTGGTAAAGCGGGCGGTGTGAAGGTGGCCAAAAGCTTGGATGAAGTGCGTACCTATGCTTCTGAAATTTTAGGTAAGGTGCTGGTGACACATCAGACCGGGCCTGAAGGCAAAGAGGTTAAACGCCTTTTGGTAGAGGAAGGCTGCGATATTCGTAAAGAGTATTACGTCGGTGTTGTTGTGGATCGTGCGACCGGACGTGTCGTGATCATGGCCTCGGAAGAAGGCGGCACGGAAATCGAAGAGGTAGCTGCGGCTACTCCGGAGAAAATTTTCAAAGCGGTTGTTGATCCGGCAATTGGGCTTCAGGTATATCAGGCTCGTAAGCTGGCTTATGACATTAACATCCCCAATGAACTGGTGAACAAGGCGGTTAAGTTCATGCAGGCGCTCTATGAAGCTTTTGTGGACAAGGATTGTTCGATTGCAGAGATCAATCCGCTGGTCGTTACAGGTGACGGGAATGTGCTGGCGCTGGACGCCAAACTGAATTTCGACTCGAATGCGTTATTCCGCCACAAGGATATTTTGGAGCTGCGTGATTTGGACGAAGAGGACGAGAAAGAAATAGAAGCTTCCAAATACGATCTGAGCTACATCGCATTGGACGGAAATATTGGGTGTATGGTCAACGGCGCAGGTCTTGCCATGGCGACGATGGACATTATCAAATATTACGGCGGCGATCCGGCCAACTTCCTGGACGTAGGGGGCGGTGCGACGACGGAAAAGGTAACCGAAGCGTTCAAAATCATTTTGTCCGATTCGAAGGTAGAAGGCATTTTTGTGAACATTTTCGGCGGAATTATGCAGTGCGACATCATTGCGAACGGTGTGGTGGAGGCTGCCAAGCAATTGGGGCTGACCCGTCCGCTTGTTGTCCGTCTCGAAGGCACGAATGTCGAGTTGGGTAAACAGATTTTGGCGGAATCCGGTTTGAATATCGTGGCGGCTGATTCCATGGCGGACGGTGCCCAGAAAATCGTCGAACTTGTTCAATAGCCTGTTTGCATTCCGATATGCCGAATAAACGATAGGGGATGTGAAGATCGTGAGTATTTTGGTCGATAAGCATACAAAGGTGATTACACAGGGGATTACGGGAAAAACGGCGTTATTCCACGCCAAGGGTGCGCTTGATTATGGCACACAGATGGTAGGAGGCACCTCTCCAGGCAAGGGCGGCACTGAGGTGGAAATTACGCTGGAGAACGGACAACAGGTCAAGTTGCCCGTGTTTAATACGGTGAGCGAAGCGAAGGCTGCTACAGGAGCGACAGCGAGTGTTATTTATGTGCCGCCTGCTTTTGCTGCGGATTCCATTTTGGAGGCTGTAGATGCAGAATTAGACCTCGTCATTTGTATAACCGAGGGTATTCCGGTGCTTGATATGATCAAGGTCAAACGCTTTATGGAAGGTAAAAAGACCGTTCTGATCGGCCCTAACTGTCCGGGCGTAATTACACCGGGAGAGTGCAAAATTGGCATCATGCCGGGTTACATTCATCTACCGGGTCATGTAGGTGTTGTGTCACGTAGCGGAACGCTGACCTATGAAGCGGTGCATCAGCTAACTACCCGGGGCATCGGACAATCCTCCGCGGTTGGTATCGGCGGTGATCCGGTTAAGGGCTCGGAATTTATTGATATTTTGCAGCGCTTCAATGAAGATCCTAACACGCATGCTGTCATTCTGATCGGAGAAATCGGCGGTACAGCCGAGGAGGAAGCTGCCGAGTGGATTCGAGACAATATGACGAAACCGGTGGTCGGTTTTATCGGCGGTGTGACTGCGCCTCCGGGCAAACGGATGGGGCATGCAGGTGCCATCATTTCCGGCGGAAAAGGAACGGCCAAGGAGAAAATCGCTACGCTTGAAGCCTGTGGTATCAAGGTGGCACCGACTCCTTCCGAGATGGGCTCGACGCTGGTCAGTGTGCTGGAAGCACGTGGTATTTTGAATTTGTGTACGACACATTAAATCGTGTTTCTTCATTAATATACAAGCTGTAAAATGGCATCGAAATTTGCCGCCTGCTAGTGTATAATGAAAGAAAGGTAAGCAACCTTTTTGTCTTCTTAACAGGGGATGAAAAGGTTGCTTTTTTTTGCGTTGGGACAGGCTTATCAGGGAAACGCTTGCAAAATGATACGTTGTACCACAAAATAAGGGAGGGTTCACTCTTCCCGTGAACGGAGGAACCACAGTTTGGAAGAAAGATGGCTTTTGCTGGGTTTGCATGAATTAGAGGGGATCGGTAGAAGAACAATTCAGCGTATTTGGTCGAGTGACTACCGACTGCATGAACTGCTGCATTTTAGCGAGCAGAAATGGATTGAGATAGGATTAAGTCCCGCTCAGGCCCGCATAGCGGTGCAGCGTTACGATGAAGATTGGGTACATGAAAGATATCAGCGGGTTCGATCCGGCGATATCGAAGTGATTACTTATGTGGATGAAGATTATCCCCTATTAATGAAGGAAACAGTTGACGCGCCTTGGGTATTGTATACGAAAGGGGACAATTCACTTTTGCATACATGCTCTGTAGCTATGGTGGGGACCCGCATTCCTACGGCTTATGGACGCAGAGCGGCCGAAATGCTGACAGAGGGATTGTGTGATGCGGGCATTACGGTGGTCAGTGGATTGGCGAGAGGGATCGATAGTATTTGCCACGAAGCTGCTCTGCGCCGGGGAGGCAATACGATTGGGGTGCTTGGAACGGCGATTGATCAAATTTACCCGTCCCAAAATGCATCTTTATTTGCAGAGATGGCGAGCAAAGGCTTGATTGTATCGGAATATCCACCAGGCACCAGATCGCATCCGGGAATGTTTCCGCAGCGTAACCGGATCATTGCCGGTCTGACACGGGGAACCGTTGTCGTGGAAGCAGATGTAAGAAGTGGTTCCCTAATTACAGCCGATGCTGCGTTAGAGGCGGATCGAGATGTGTTCGCCGTTCCGGGGCCAATTACATCACCGAAGAGTAGAGGTACGTTAAGCCTGATTAAGCAAGGCGCTAAAACGGTCACCGAAGCTTCGGATATTGTAGAGGAGTACGTGGCCGATTTGCGCATAAGGGATGTTTCTTCATACAATAGAGAGCAGAGTCTGGATGTGAATGGGGTCTCCAAAGCACCAGCGAGTGAGACACCCGAGGAAAAGCGTGTCATGCTTTTACTGGAGCAAGGAACCATGACACTGGATGAACTGCTTGAAGCAACTGCATGGGATTTTGGACTTTTACACTCAGTTCTGTTATCGTTAATCATAAAAAAAAGGATCGCCCAGCTTGCGGGTACAAAATACAAACTTATTTAATAGTTGATTTTGCAAATCCTTAATGTAGTAATTGTACGTAAATGAGAGGAGGAAGAGCCTATGGCGGATTCACTCGTCATCGTGGAATCGCCTTCCAAGGCGAAGACGATCGGCAAATACTTGGGCAGTAAATATATCGTCAAGGCTTCCATGGGTCATATCAGGGATTTGCCAAAGAGTCAGATCGGCGTAGAGGTCGAAAATGATTTTAATCCCAAATACATTACCATTCGAGGTAAAGGCTCGATTTTGAAAGAATTAAAGGATGCCAGAAAAAAAGTAAAAAAAGTATATCTGGCGGCTGACCCGGATCGCGAAGGTGAAGCTATCGCTTGGCATTTGGCGCATGCGCTGGATCTGGACGATACAGCAGACTGCCGCGTTGTATTTAATGAGATCACAAAGCAGGCCGTCAAGGATGCTTTTAAAACACCACGCAAAATCAATATGGATTTAGTCAATGCCCAACAGGCACGGCGGATCCTTGATCGGCTTGTCGGCTACAAAATCAGTCCATTGCTTTGGAAAAAGGTAAAGAAGGGCTTGTCCGCAGGGCGCGTGCAGTCGGTTGCCGTGAAAATTATCCTGGACCGGGAAAACGAGATTAATGAGTTTGTACCGGAAGAGTATTGGACGATCACAGCTAAACTGGCGATTAAGGACAGTACCTTTGAGGCGAAATTCCATCAGCTTCGTGGCGAAAAGAAAGAGCTCTCCAGCGAAGCGGATGTACAAGAAGTGCTGGAGGCTATCGGCAAGTCGGCTTACAAGGTTCGTGATGTGAAAGAGAAAGAGCGTTTGCGCAATCCTTCTCCACCATTCACGACTAGTTCCTTGCAGCAAGAGGCGGCTCGGAAGCTCAACTTCCGTGCATCCAAAACGATGTCCGTGGCCCAGCAGTTGTATGAGGGTGTGGACTTGGGCAAAGAAGGAACCGTGGGTCTGATTACGTATATGCGTACGGATTCCACACGAATAGCCGTTTCGGCCCAAGAGGAAGCGAAGGAATTCATTATTCAGAAATATGGCGAAGCTTTTGTACCTGAAAGTCCTCGTCAATATTCCAAAAAAGCGGCCAATGCCCAGGATGCGCATGAAGCGATTCGTCCAACCTCCGCGTTGCGTGACCCGGAAACGGTTAAGCCGTTTATGAGCCGGGATCAGTTCCGTTTGTACAAACTGGTATGGGAGCGTTTTATGGCCAGCCAGATGGCTTCCGCTATTATGGATACCTTGTCCGTTGATATTGAAGCGGGTGAGACTATATTCCGGGCAGCCGGCTCGAAGGTTCGTTTTCCAGGCTTCATGAAAGTGTATGTGGAGGGGAATGACGATGGCAAAACTGAAGAAGATAGGCTGCTGCCGCCGCTTAAACCGGGCGACAAGCTGAAAAAGGAATCGGTTGAGCCGAAGCAGCATTTCACGCAACCGCCTCCCCGTTATACAGAGGCACGACTGGTGAAAACACTGGAAGAACTGGGTATCGGACGTCCGAGTACGTATGCACCGACACTGGAAACTATTCAGAAGCGTGGCTATGTCGCCATTGAAGAGAAGAAGTTCTTTCCTACAGAGCTGGGAGAACTGGTCATCGAGCAGATGGAGGAATTCTTTCCTGAAATTCTGAACGTGGAATTTACGGCTAATATGGAAGGTGATCTTGACCACGTAGAAGAAGGCGAAGGAGACTGGGTCAAGGTCTTGAGTGATTTTTACGAGTCGTTTGAGAAGCGTCTGGAAGTGGCAGAGGAAGAAATGAAGGAAATTGAGATAAAGGATGAAGAATCCGATGTCATTTGTGACAAATGTGGCAGCCCGATGGTGTATAAGCTTGGCCGCTTTGGTAAATTTCTGGCCTGCTCGGCATTCCCGGATTGCCGTAATACGAAGCCGATTGTCAAGGATATCGGAATAAATTGTCCTACATGTGGTGAGGGCCATGTTGTGGAACGGCGGAGTAAAAAAGGACGTATCTTTTATGGATGTGACCGTTATCCAGAATGCGATTTTGTATCCTGGGATAAACCGTCCATTAAGCCTTGTCCAAGCTGTGGTGGCCTAATGGTCGAAAAACGTACCAAACAAGGAACGAAGCTCAACTGTACCGTCTGCGATCACAGTGAAATGCTGGAAGATAGCGACGAGGGTGTAGAGTCTTCATAAGAACAACAATAGCAGGGGGATTTAAACGTGAGTGAACTACAAAAGGTAACGGTCATCGGAGCAGGTTTGGCGGGCAGCGAAGCTGCCTGGCAGATTGCAAGCCGTGGTGTGCCTGTCAAGTTATATGAAATGAGACCGGTTGTTAAAACACCGGCGCATCATACAGATAAATTTGCCGAGCTGGTGTGCAGCAATTCTTTACGGGCTAACGGCTTGACTAACGCGGTAGGTGTGCTGAAGGAAGAAATGAGAATATTGAACTCCTTGATTTTGAATGCCGCAGATCGTCATGCTGTTCCGGCTGGTGGTGCGCTGGCAGTGGATCGTGATGGATTTTCCGGTCATATTACAGATACTCTTCATCAACATCCGCTTATTGAGGTTGTCAATGAGGAGCTTCAGGAAATTCCACAGGATGGGATTGTGGTCATTGCTACCGGGCCTTTAACTTCTCCGGCTTTGTCGGAACAGATTAAATCGCTGATGGGAGAAGAGTATTTTTACTTTTACGATGCGGCGGCCCCGATTGTGGAGAAGGACTCTATCGACATGAGCAAGGTTTATCTGGCTTCCCGCTATGATAAGGGAGAAGCAGCCTACTTGAACTGTCCAATGAACGAAGCGGAATTTGACGCTTTTTATGAGGCGCTGATTACGGCTGAGGTGGCACAAGTTAAGGAATTCGAAAAAGAAATTTATTTCGAAGGCTGCATGCCCATTGAAGTGATGATGCAGCGCGGTAAGCAGACGGCATTGTTTGGGCCGATGAAACCAGTCGGTCTCGTGAACCCACATACAGGAGAGCTGCCATATGCCGTTGTGCAACTTCGTCAGGATAATGCGGCGGGTACACTGTACAACCTGGTTGGCTTCCAGACTCATCTGAAATGGGGAGAGCAAAAGCGCGTATTATCCATGATACCGGGCCTAGAAAATGCAGAGTTTGTACGTTATGGTGTGATGCATCGTAACACCTTTATTAATTCCCCACAGCAGCTTCATCCGACCTATCAGTTCAAAGGCAGAAGTAATTTGTTTTTTGCCGGGCAAATGACTGGAGTGGAGGGGTACGTAGAATCTGCGGCCTCGGGTTTGCTGGCGGGGATGAATGCAGCGCGTGCGGCGCGTGGACAAGAAATGCTTGTATTTCCTGCGGAAACGACACTGGGCAGCATGGCCCGTTACATCACAACCGCAGATTTCAAGCATTTTCAGCCGATGAATGCGAACTTTGGTCTGCTGCCAAAGCTGGAGACGCGTATCCGCAACAAGAAGGAAAAGAACGAAGCGCTTGCTAACCGTGCGTTGGAAAGCTTGCGTGGTTATATTAACGAAGCGGAAGTTATGCCAGCCGAAGTACAGTCATAAGGATGAAGGAAAAAAGGAGGAGCGCGTTATGGATATGTCCTTTCATGCTACCACCATCTGTGCTGTACGCCACAATGGCAAGGGAGCTATTGCCGGTGATGGTCAGGTAACGTTCGGTAACAGTGTCGTCATGAAGCAGACGGCGAAAAAAGTACGCAGATTATACCGTGGTCAGGTGGTCGCAGGTTTTGCCGGTTCAGTGGCGGATGCCATCACATTGTTTGAAAAGTTTGAAAACAAGCTGGAGGAGCATCACGGTAATCTTCAGCGGGCCGCGGTGGAACTGGCTAAGGACTGGCGGCAGGACCGTATCCTGCGTAAGCTGGAGGCTTTGATGATTGTTATGGATCAATCCGGAATGCTACTCATTTCCGGGGGCGGTGAAATTATCGAGCCGGACGATGATGTGCTTGCGATCGGCTCAGGCGGTAATTTTGCATTGGCGGCGGCGCGCGCATTCAAGCGTCATGGCTCCGGCATGGAGGCAAAGGATATGGCCCGGGAAGCGCTGGAGGTTGCCTCGGAGATATGCGTGTATACGAACAATCAGATTATCGTGGAAGAACTGTAAATCGGCTCTGAGTATTCAAGGGTGGAGGAGTGCAAAATGAATAATCAATCGTTGACGCCCAGACAAGTTGTATCCGAGCTGGATAAATATATTGTCGGACAGAAGCAGGCTAAAAAATCCGTTGCCGTTGCCTTGCGCAACCGTTATCGGCGCAGCAAGCTGCCGGACGATATCCGGGATGAAATTGTGCCCAAAAATATTTTGATGATCGGTCCGACGGGCGTGGGTAAAACCGAAATTGCACGCAGACTGGCCCGGCTCGTGGGAGCTCCTTTTGTTAAGGTAGAGGCGACTAAATTTACAGAAGTGGGTTATGTCGGCCGGGATGTGGAATCCATGGTGCGTGACTTGATGGAAACCTCGATTCGCATCGTTAAAGCGGAGCGGACAGAGAATGTGAAGGACAAAGCCGAGGACATGGCGAATGAACGGATTGTTAGTATTCTTGTACCTGCTGAGAAATCAAATAAATCCCAACGTAACCCTTTTGAAATGCTGTTTGGCAATAACACCGGGAATTCGGTAGAGGAAGAACCCCCACAACAGGACACATCCTTGGCAGAGAAACGGCGTAAGGCTAAATTCGATCTGTTGTCCGGCAAGCTTGAGGATGAAGTGATTGAGATTGATGTGGAGGACACCGCACCCAATATGCTGGATATGTTTGCTGGGCAGGGAAATGAGCAAATGGGCATGAACATGCAGGAAATGTTCGGAAGTTTTCTGCCAAAGCGGACCAAAAAGCGCAAACTGCCGGTGAAGGAAGCCCGTAAGGTGCTAATTCAGGATGAGGCTGCCAAGCTGATCGACATGGATGATGTCATTCAGGAGTCCGTGAAGCGTGCCGAACAATCCGGTATTATTTTTATTGATGAAATCGACAAGATTGCCAGCCAAGGCAAGGGCAGTGGTCCTGATGTGTCTAGAGAAGGTGTCCAGCGCGATATTTTGCCTATTGTCGAGGGTTCTACCATTATGACTAAATACGGCCCGGTAAGGACAGATTATATTCTGTTTATCGCCGCTGGGGCTTTTCATGTTGCTAAGCCTTCTGATCTGATTCCCGAACTACAGGGGCGTTTCCCGATCCGTGTCGAACTTAGCAGTCTCACATTGGATGAATTTGTATCCATTTTGACAGAGCCCAAAAATGCGCTGACCAAGCAATACACGGATTTGCTCCGTACCGAAGAGATTGAAGTGGAATTTTCGGCGGAAGCTATCCGTGAAATTGCCAGCATTGCCGAGTCTGTCAACCGGAACACGGAAAACATCGGTGCGCGCCGCTTGCATACCATTTTGGAGAAGTTGCTGGAGGATTTGTCCTTCGAGGCTCCGGAGCTTACTTTGGACCGCATGATCATTACCCCGGAATATGTTCGGGAGAAGCTGGGTGATATTGCCCAAAACAGGGACCTTAGTCAGTATATTTTATGAGTGGGAGCTTTTAAAATAGGATGCGTTGTCTAGAATAACACTATCTTGCACCGTCATATAGACCTAGATGAACGTCCCTTTGATGATTTGTCTGTCTATTCCAAAAGTAGGACGTATAATCTTTTACAGGCGCAAAGTGCTAAGAAAACGTCCGTTTTATTGAAAAAAACCTGAAAAATTTAACATTTTATGCATCGAAAGCCCTCTTTTTTAAAAAAGATAGGGCTTTTTTCTTATTGTAATTAGGTCCCAACTCTACGAAACTTAGAATATATGACGCAAAGCAATTATTTTCTACTTAAGACCTAAGAGAAATGTATAATTATGAAATTTAATTGTCGAAAAAAAGTGAAAAATCTTGTTTTATTGAATCTTACTTTGGAGTAGACGCTGGAAGGGAGGAGCTAAATGAATCTGCTGGGTGATATGAGCTTTCAAAAGCTTCAGGCAGGTGTACAGGCGGCGAATACGAGACAACGTGTGATCGCTGACAACATTTCCAATGACGATACCCCGTATTTTAAGCGTTCAGAGGTTTCATTTGAAGAATTGCTTCAGCAGCAAATGGGTGGCGACGTGACACCATTACGTGGAAAAGTAACCAATGCGAAACATTTTCAAATAGGACCTGCGAACTCCATTCCAGATGCTGTGGTTACCAAAGATGGGTATTCTGTCATGAACAACAATATGAATAACGTGGATATCGACAGAGAAATGAGCCTTATGGCTGAGAACCAACTGAGATATAATACCTACATCCAAGAAATTAATGAACGCATCAAAATGATGAGAACAGCGGTAGAAGGGAGATAGGACCAGGTGAAGATTAACAACGGCTTTGATATCAGCGCATCTGCTCTTACGGCCCAAAGGTTGCGGATGGATGTCATATCGAGCAACATTGCCAACGCAGAGACAACCCGGGCAAAAGTGGAGAATGGACAAGCGGTTCCATATCGAAGAAAAACGGTTGTTTTGGAGCCTAACCAATCTCGGTTTGCCGATGTTTTGCGGGCTCGAATGGAAGGAAATGGCACGGGCGCCACTGGCGTCAAGGTTTCGCAAATACAGGAAGATCAGTCACCTTTGAAGCCTGTGTACAATCCGGGTCACCCGGATGCTGATAAAGATGGCTATGTATATATGCCTAATGTAGACATTATGAAAGAAATGGTAGACATGATTTCCGCAACACGCTCTTACGAAGCCAATGTAACAGCTCTGAATGCATCTAAGGCAATGGTTTCCAAGGCACTTGAAATCGGTCGCTAAGTTCCAGGACTACTAACTACAGAATAGGGAGAGTAAAACATGATCCAGAACGCCATGTTTAATGTACAGACACCGGTAATACAGCAAATTCAATCACCTAACAATGAGTTGACGAAATCAACACCTTCCGAATCCTTGAAGGATTTTGGTTCGTTCCTAAAGGATGCGCTCAATGAAGTGGGGCAGCAGGAAGCCGCTACACACACGATGTCCGACCAGTTCATGGCAGGAAAAGTTGATGTTGATCAGGTCATGATCACATCCCAACAAGCGCTGCTTTCCCTGCAGCTTACTACTCAGGTCCGAAACAAAGCGATTGAAGCCTATCAGGAGATCATGCGTACACAGATGTAAAGAGGGTCTAGCAAAGTTTCGGATGGGGTGACGGAGTGAACGAGAGAATCGCCCAATATCGGGATAAGATTTCCGGGTATTGGAATAATTTCAGCAAAAAACAAAAGATATTACTTGTTTCGACCTTGGCATTCATCATCATTGCCATTGTAGTGCTAACGATGCAGTTTACCAAAACCGAGTATGAAGTGGCTTTCCGGGATTTAAACGCAAACGATGCTGCCGGGGTCATTAAATATCTCGATTCTGCGGGTATACCGTATCAGCTCAATGATGGCGGGACGCAAATCGCAGTCCCAACCGCAAACGCGGATAAGGCAAAGGTAGATGTTGGGTCTCAGGGCCTAATTCAGAAGGGTTCAATCGGCATGAGTACCTTTGACCAGTCCTCCTCGGCAATTGGCATGACGGAGAACGAGTTCAATGTGAAGTACAATAACGCATTGAACGGCGAAGTGCAGCAACTGTTGGAACGGATGGATGGTGTCCAAAGCTCCAAAGCTGTCATTAATATGCCGAAGGAAAACATTTTTGCCGGACTTGAAGAAAAGGACAAAGCTTCTGCTTCGGTTCAAATGGAATTCGAACCTGGTTTTACGCCAAATCAGCAAGCCATCGACGGATACTTTAATCTGGTAAAAACGGCTGTGCCGAATTTGCCTGTAGAAAACATTACGATCACCAATAAGGAGTATGAACTGATTCCAACGGCCAAGGGCGGCCAGGGAGGTCTCTCCAGCGGTGTTCAGGAAAACATGGCTCTCCAGAAGAAGTTTGAGAGCGATGTAAGGAATAATGTCCAACAATTTTTGTCGAAAATTGTTGGCGAAGACAAAGTGAATGTGCTAGTTATGTCACAGTTAAATTTCGACAAAGTAACGTCGAAAGAACAACTGGTTACACCGGTTGATCAAACGAAAATGAAGGGCATTGAAATCAGCGCCCAGCAAATTCAGGAAAGCTACACTGGCAGCAGTGGACAAACCGGAGGAGTCGCAGGCACAGGAACGCAGGATGTACCTGGTTACCCTGGAGGAAGCAATTCGGGCAACACAAGCTCAGACAAGAGCTCAAGCACAATTAACTACGAAGTTAACCGAATTGCGAAGGATATTATCCAAAGTCCGTACACTGTAAAAGATTTAACCATTAATGTAGCAGTTGAACCACCAACGGGGCAGCAAACTTTGGATGCTGCAACTCAGGCCGCAATCCAAAACATCTTGGTTAATATCGTAAGAGCTTCATTGGCGAACTCCGGCGTTACTATTACAGACGCTGATTTAGCCAAAAAAGTTTCAGTGTTCTCTCAAACCGTACCGGCGCCAGCGAACAGCAACACGTTTTTCTCGGCTTCCAACCCTTGGGTATGGGGCATCGGGGCTGCTGTACTGGCACTGTTGGCAGGTGCAATCTTCCTGATTGTACGCGGTCGTCGTAAGCAGCAGGAAGAAGAACTGGAAGAAGATCTGCAACTTATGCCAACTCCGACGGAGTTCCCGTCCATTACCATGGAAAGTGTGACAAATGAAAGTCAAGTGCGTAAACAGCTTGAGAGTCTGGCGAAAAAGAAACCCGACGAATTCGTCAATCTGCTTCGTACATGGCTGGCTGACGAATAGAGGTGAGTTCATTGGCAAAGGCAAGCAGTCAAGGTTTAACGGGAAGACAAAAAGCGGCAATTCTGCTAATCACGATGGGGCCGGAGGTATCTGCTCAAATATTCAAGCATTTGCGTGATGAAGAAATTGAGCAACTTACATTGGAAATCGCCAATGTGAGGAAGGTTGATGCAACGGAAAAAGATTCGATTATGGCTGAGTTTCATCAAATTTGTTTGGCTCAGGAGTACATTTCCCAAGGCGGCATCAATTATGCCAAAGAGATATTGGAAAAGGCACTCGGGTCACAAAAAGCAGTTGAGGTCATTAACCGTCTGACGGCGACGTTGCAGGTGAGACCGTTCGATTTTGCCCGCAAAGCTGATCCGAATCAGATTTTAAACTTTATACAAAATGAAAATCCACAGACGATTGCTCTCGTGCTCTCGTACTTGCAATTTGAGCAGGCGGCAGCGATTCTGTCGTCCCTGCCACAGGAAAAGCAGGCTGATGTGGCCAGACGTGTCGCTGTAATGGACAGCACTTCGCCGGAAGTTATTTCACAAGTGGAACGTGTGCTGGAGCAAAAGCTGTCGGCAACCGCGACACAGGATTACACGAATGCGGGCGGTATCGAGTCCATTGTTCAGATTTTGAATGGCGTAGACCGAGGAACCGAGCGTACGATTCTCGACTCGCTTGAAATTCAGGACCCTGAACTGGCCGAAGAAATCAAGAAAAGAATGTTCGTATTCGAGGATATCGTCAATGTGGACAACCGTTCCATTCAACGTATTATCCGCGATATCGACAATGCCGATTTGCAGTTGGCGCTTAAAGTGTCCAGCGAAGAAGTTCGCGATGTGATTTTCCGAAATATGTCGAAACGGATGGCGGAAACCTTCAAAGAGGAAATGGAGTATATGGGACCGGTACGGCTGCGTGATGTGGAAGAAGCGCAGACTCGCATCGTATCGACGATCCGCAGATTGGAAGAGGCCGGTGAGATTATAATCGCACGCGGCGGAGGAGATGACATCATTGTCTAACTTGATCAAATCTTTCCAATATGTGCCTGTTGAAGCTTTGAAAACCATTGATGTGGCACATTCGTATGCGCCTGAAACGTCGGAAGAGGAAGTCACAACTGAACATATGGAGCCGGAACCACAGAGAGATTACGAGACTGAACGGCTCCGGGATGAAATGCTGAATGATGCCAAGGATTTTGCTGAACGGCAGGTTCGTGAGGCAGCTGAAGAAGCGGAACGGATGCTTCAGGAGGCACAGCAGCAGATCGAAGGTTGGTGGCAGGAACGCCGTGAGCAGGACGAGCAGTTAACAGAGTCCTTAAAGGCTGACGGATTTCAGCAAGGCTATGAGGAAGGTCGAAAATTGGCTGAGGCTGAGCTTCAGGCGAAATCGGAACAGATGATGGTAGAGGCGCAGGATATTTTGCGTCAGGCTTATGAGACCAAGGAACAACTGATTCAGGAGGCTGAGCCTTTTCTGGTCGAGCTGAGTAGTGCTATTGCTGAGAAAGTCATTGAAAAACAGCTTAGCATAGAGCCGGAATATACAATTGAGCTTATTCGTAATAATCTGGCTCGTAAGCGGGAAAAAGGAACAATTACGTTGTGTGTGTCGCCTCAGCATTTCGCATTTGTGCAAGGAGCGCGCGAAGAATTGTCATTAACTGTCGATTCGCAGGCAGAACTGCAAATTATTCCTGATGGTACTGTGAAGGATCGCGGCTGTGTCATTCGTTCTTCCTTTGGAAGTGTGGATGCGCGGATAGATACACAGCTGGCTGAGATCAAAAAGGAATTGCTACGTCTGGCACACGAGAACGAGGAGCGAAGACATGAAGGGGCTTAATGCGCAGCGCTACATGGATCATTTGCGACAACTGGACCCGGTTCGGGTAAACGGCAAGGTGACACAGGTTATCGGTTTGATGGTGGAATCGGAAGGTCCGGACGCCAGTATCGGGGATGTCTGTTACATTTATCCGGGTAAAACGGCTAAGCCACTGCAAGCGGAGGTCGTAGGCTTTAGAGACAATAAGGTACTTTTGATGCCGCTTGGGGAACTGCAATCCATTGGACCCGGTTGTGATGTCGTAGGAACAGGGAAGCCATTGAACGTACAGGTGGGATCGGAGCTGTTGGGCAAAGTGCTGGACGGTTTGGGCCAACCGCTGGACGGTTCATTGATTCCCTCACGGATGGCGAGATACTCGACCTTCAACATTCCATCCAATCCACTGAGTCGCCCGCGTGTACAGGAGCCGATCAGTATCGGTGTACGGGCCATTGATGGATTGCTTACTATCGGTAAAGGACAGCGGGTCGGTATTTTCGCAGGCTCTGGTGTAGGTAAGAGTACCCTGATGGGAATGATTGCCCGTAATACGGAAGCAGATGTGAACGTAATTGCTCTGATCGGGGAACGTGGACGCGAGGTGCTGGACTTTATTGAACGGGATTTGGGTCCGGAAGGGCTTGAACGTTCAGTAGTCATCGTAGCGACTTCCGACCAACCTGCATTGATCCGCATTAAGGGGGCGCTTATTGCAACGACGATCGCTGAATACTTTCGGGATCGCGGCTTGAACGTCATGCTGATGATGGACTCGGTTACCCGGTATGCAATGGCGCAGCGCGAAGTAGGACTGGCTGTCGGGGAGCCACCAGCGATGAGGGGTTATACCCCTTCCGTATTCGCCAGTTTGCCCAAGTTGCTGGAACGTGCGGGAACCGGGCCAACCGGCTCTATAACCGCCTTTTATACGGTACTGGTTGATGGTGACGACATGAATGAACCCATCGCGGATGCGGTGCGCGGGATCTTGGATGGACACATTGTGCTCAACCGGGGAATTGCGAACAAGGGGCATTTTCCTGCGATTGACGTGTTAGCCAGCATTAGCCGGGTCATGAAGGACATTGCACCACGTGATCAGATTGACGCTGCCGAAAATATTAAGCGCCTGATGGCTGTTTATAAAGATTCAGAGGACCTGATTAACATCGGGGCTTATCAGCAGGGTTCGAATGCAGAAATTGACGAATCCATGGAGCGTATACGGGATATATGGGATTTTACAAGGCAAAGAACAGATGAAAAGGCTGAGCTGGACGAGGTACGTAAGCGTTTGATTTCTGAATTTACGAGGAGATGAAGGTTGAACGATGAGATTTCAGTATTCCTTTCAGAAAGTTGTAGACTTGAAAACCAACGAAAAGTCGCAGGCCGAATGGTTGCTTTCCAGTGCTGTTGGACAATTGCAGGCTGAGGAGCAGACATTGATACAGCTTGTAGGCGAAAGGAATCGGGTCATATCAGCCATTCAAAAGGCTGCCGAGGATTGCGCGTCGCTCTCTACCATTCAGGAATTACAGGCTTATGTCAATCATCTGGATCAATGTATCACACGCAAGCATAGGGACGTTCAATATGCGCAGCAAAATGTGCAAAGTAAACAAACCGTTTTGACCGATAAAATGCTGGATGAACAAGTTTGGCTGAAAGCGAGAGAGAAGGCCAACGTGAAATTCCAACAGGAAATGCTCCTGCGCGAGCAGAACGAGCTGGATGAAATGGCTTCCGTGAGATTTGCCATGAAAGCCCGGTAAGCGGAAAGTCACAGGATACGCATATCAGCTGCCTGAGGAGGAAGACGATGGCACGGAATTTAGCAGAAAATGAACTGGATATGGATTTGGAAAAAGAGTCAGGTGGGGGATTTGAACGGTTTATGTTTTTCCTGATTCCGATTGTTTTTACAATCGTTCTGGTCGGGGTCCTGCTTACGCTGTTCAACGTGGATTTCAGAAGTGAAATGATTTCATTGGGAAACAAGATTCCAATTGTGAAGAATTGGATTCCCGAACCGAAAGACAAGGTTGCCAAGAGCAAAGAGGCAGATCAGAAAGCCCAGTCCGTAAGCTCTGAAGCAACCATCCAGCAGCTTAAGGCAGATTTGGCCAAGCAGACGGAGGAACTCAAAAAGGCTACCGCTGCCAGAACAACTCAGGATAAAAAGGTTACAGAACTGCAAAATCAGGTCAATACGCTACAAACGGAAACGCAACAACAGTCGCAGGTCAGTCAGCAGGGACAGACGGGTACACAGGCGGCGAGCGGAACAGCGAATGAAGACCCATATGTAAAACAGGCCAGAGACCTTGCTTCCATGTATGAAGGAATGACGGCAAGTAAGGCAGCACCGATTATGGAAAACTTGACCACCGAAGAAACGGTACAACTGCTAAGCTACATGGACCCAGCGAACAGTGCGAAGATCTTGCAAAAGATGGATGCTAAAAAAGCAGCCGATATCACGATGGCTCTGAAAAACGTAACACCATCTACTGATTTGTCAGTGGCTGCGTTGCAGTCCCGTTTGAAAAAGGATCAAAGCACTACAGCGGGGACAACGAGCAAAAGTCTGCAAAACACTCAAATTAGCAGCACATTTGCTTCCATGGACAAGAAGAGCGGTGCCGAACTGATTTTACAAACTTACAAAATCAGTCCGGACAAGGCATTAAACATATTAAATACAGTAGATGATTCGACACGTGCTTCTTTACTGCAAAATATGTCTGCGAAGGACGCTGCACAAACGGCGAAAATTTTAAACAAGCTGATGGGCAGCAAGTGATTTGAATGAAGGGAGGTGAAAAAATAAATGACACTTATTTCTCAAAGTGTATCTCTCAGCAATTCCAGTCAGACGGCTGGTAGCACAGCTAGTACAGCGACAACCTCAACAGCAGGGACGGCAGCAGCAGGAGCCACAGGCGGTGCTTTTAATCAGACGCTTACGCAAATGATGACTGGCGGGCAAACGGGCTCTACAAGCACAGATGCTGGGAAATCTCCATTAGTTATGGTGATGCCGCTGGTTACTGCCGGAGAATCGACAGAAGCTTCAACAGAGCCGCTTGTTGAGACGTTGGCTCCGTTACTGCAAAACCTTGAAAAGTTGGATGATCAGGTAGCGTCTGACCCAGCCTTGTTCGCAGCTCTGCAATCGTGGGTCCAGCAAGTACAGCAGTTATTACAAGGTGACGGTGGTGCAAAGGAGCAAACAGACGGTGGGGAAACGAATGCGGCGACAGGCTTAACGGCTTTGGCAGGACATCCGGCTACCATTCGGTTTGCGCTACAGGATGCTTTGTCACAGCTTGCAAATGTAGCGAATCAGGCTACGGGAGACCAAAAGGTCCAGATTACACAGTTGCTACAATCGCTTCAAAATACGACGGCTGGTACGGGAGCTATTTCCGATGAGCAGTGGGCCGGCGTACTGAAAGCGGTGGAGCTTGCTGACGGCTCAGATTCACAAGCAGTTCAACCTTCTACGAATCGGGCGAATAGCACTCAGACATTAACGGCTGTTTCTACAGACAAACAGGTTGTTGCTACTGAGCAGCAGGCGAGTCAAGGCGGGACAAGCCAGCAAGGTGCAGAAGGACAACGTTCATCAGCTAATGTTCATGTTCAAGCCGCAGTTAAAGCAACTCCAACGGATGAAACTGGTGCAGTAGTGGACGTAACCGAGCAGGCTGATCCGGCAGCGACCGACAGTCAAACTCCTGTGATTACGACCGCAGGCCAGCTTTCGGTGCAGACGCAAGGCACAACTCCTTCGGCTCCGGCGCAGCCTGTCGTACATGTGCGACAATTTGCTAAGGAAATGACGGACTTTGTAGTGCAAAAGCTGGATATCGTGAAGCATTCTGGATTAACAGAAGCCACTATTATGCTTCGTCCAGATCATTTGGGACAGCTTGAAGTTAAACTGACGATGCAGAATGGGCACTTGGTCGCCCAGTTCATGACTGAGCACAGCGGAGCTAAAGATTTGCTCGAACAGCAAATGTCACAGTTGCGTGCAAGTCTTCAAAGTCAGGGAATTCAGGTAGATAAGGTGGAAGTAACGCAAAATGAATCACTTTCTTCCCATATGTATCAGGATGGCCGTGGATCAGGTGCAAATCAGCAGCAACAATCCGAGCAACGTTCCAAGACGCGGAGCAGAGAAGAAGCCGATGATGCTCTAAAGGTAGCTGAAATGGCGGAAGAACTCCGCAACTGGACAGCAGAACAACGCACAGATGATGTAAATCGGACAGGCTCCTTTACAGCACAAGCGTAGCATGGAGGTGAGAACACAATGACGACTGCGGACAATAATGTATCCACCAGTAACGTCTGGCCGAATTACAACGTGAATAACGTCAAAACGGCAAGCGCCAAGGATACCAAAACGATGGGTAAGGATCAATTTTTGAAAATTTTGATTACCCAGCTCCAAAACCAGGACCCAATGCAGCCTCTGGAAGATAAGGAATTTATCGCGCAAATGGCGCAATTTTCTTCCGTGGAGCAGTTGATGAACATTTCTACCCAGTTGAATACGTTGGGACAGTCTTTAGGGATATCCTCCGGTTTGATTGGAAAGGAAGTCAGTTGGATTGAGGCTGGTAAAAAGGATTCGCTTACGGGTGAAACAGGCGCAGGTACGGTGAAAAGTGGAATCGTGGATTCCATCGTTATTCGTGACGGTGTACAGTATGCCAAAATCGGAAAGTCAGAGGTTGCACTGAAAGATGTGACATCGGTAAGTCAGGCTCAAACAGCAGCTTCCTCGGCAGGGGCATCGGATACTACAACTTCTTCCTCTACTGGAAGTGGTGAGGACTCATGAATGACCGGATAACGGTCGGACGTCTTTTTCCCGCCAATGTTCCTCCGGCGGCGATTCCGCAGAATCGGGTAAATCCGGTTGCGAAGGATGGTAAGCCCTTCGGACAGGTGTTGCAGGAGCAGGTACTCAAGCTGAGTAACCATGCAGCAAAGCGTCTGGAGCAGCGAGGGATAGAGCTAAGAAGTGACCAGATGGCGAAGATTAACTCCGCTGTGGATAAAGCAGCTGCCAAAGGCGCCAAGGAATCATTGATTTTAATGCAGGATATGGCGTTGATCGTAAGTGTGCCCAACCGGACAGTAGTTACCGCGATGGATAAGCAATCCATGCAGGATAACGTATTTACGCAAATTGATAGCGCCGTTATTATTTCATAGAACATTTAGCAATAAGTGGCTGGCCCGAGCAGGAAAGCCATGAAGAAGCCGCGGATCGACTGATGCGGTTAATCAAGCAAGTATTCAGAGGAGGATTTATACTCAATGTTGAGATCAATGTATTCGGGTGTATCGGGTATGAAGGGCTTTCAAACAAAGCTGGACGTTATCGGTAACAACATTGCAAACGTAAATACAACTGGCTTCAAGTCAAGCCGCGTCATGTTCAAGGATATTTTGAGCCAAACAAGTTCGGGAGCAAGCGCACCGGACGGTACGACAACTGCAGGGCAAAATGCCAAGCAGGTTGGTCTGGGGGTATCAGTCAGCTCCATTGATACATTACATCTTCCAGGTAGTGCAATGACCACCAATAATCCGACAGATTTGCGGATTAACGGTGACGGATTTTTCCTGGTCAAAATGAATGATGCACAGGTAGACCCTTATCTGACTCGCGCGGGTGATTTTCATGTAGATGCGAACCGAAATCTGGTTACTTCTGATGGCTTTTTCGTAGGAAATGCGGATGGAGATCCAATCACACTGGCTGACAATGTGACATCGTTCTCTATCTCGCAGGACGGTACGATTGTACAGCAATTGGATGATGGCACCGTAGACAATGGCACGCAAATTGGTATAGCCAGAGTGACAAACCCCGAAGGCTTGGAGAAAATCGGAGGTAGCTTGTACCGTACCACTGTTAACTCCAACATTGATGCACTTGAGCCTGGAGTAGCCAATTCGGAGGGCCGGGGCGCTATCATCGCGGGTCAACTGGAAATGTCCAACGTCGATTTGACAGGCGAATTTACCGAAATGATCGTAGCTCAGCGCGGTTTCCAGGCGAACTCGCGTATCATTACGACCTCGGATGAAGTGCTACAGGAAGTTGTAAACTTGAAACGTTAATCGCATCTAAACGCGGGGGAGTAAAGGCTCCCCCGTACCTATCAGGAGGTTGGTGTTACGATGATTCCGTTAACGCGGCTGAACGGCTCGCCTATGTGGCTTAATGCTCTGCTCATTGAGACTGTGGAGGAAACGCCGGATACATACGTCACTTTAGTGACGGGGAAACGGTTGATTGTATTGGAAAAAGCGGCAGATGTCGTCTCCTTGATCAAGGGTTACAGCCGTGAAATCGGCATACATGCCGCCACGATAAAAGTGCAACAAATGGAGGAAGACGAATGAAAAAGATGCTGCCATGGCTCATTACAATTTTACTCGCGATTACTTTGATTGCAGGTGCGGCCTTTGTACTTGTACCAGCGCTTAGCGGGAAAAAGTCGGAAGCCACTCCAAATGCGCAAGCCGCTCAAGCAGAACAGCTTCCCCGACTGTCAGCAGATGAATTGGTGGAAGTGAGTTCTGAAATTACTGGTATCAAAACCAATCTGGCAGACGCTGATTATATTGTCCAGATGAATCTTGCTTTTCAATTAAACGATGCCAAAGCAAAGGAATCTTTTGAAAAAATCAAGGACATCAGTATCAAGCCAATCGTTATTCAATTACTTGCAGACACCAAGCCTGATGAGCTCAGAACAGCCAAAGGCCGAGACCAGTTCAGTGACAAGCTGACGGATCTCATCAACAAGTCGCTCCCTGAAGGTCACCTGGGGAACGCCAAAATTACAGACTTTTTGCTGGCAGCCATTTGATTCCAGGTGAACTTGTCAGAACATGTAAGGGGGTGAATAACATTGGTGGATGTAATGTCGCAAGGGGAAATTGATGCCCTTTTAGCAGCTCTCTCGTCCGGTGAAATGGATGCGGAAGAACTTAAAAAGGAAGATACCCAAAAGAAAGTTCGCGCTTACGACTTCAAAAGAGCGCTTCGGTTTTCTAAGGATCACATTCGGAGTTTGACGCGGATACACGAAAATTTTGCGCGGTATCTGACCACTTATTTTTCAGCACAGCTCCGGACGTTTGTCCAAATTAATGTCGTTCAGGTGGAGCAGCTTCCTTATGATGAATTCATTCGCTCCATTCCGAAAATGACCATTTTGAACATTTTTGAAGCCGAGCCGCTGGAAGGACGTATGGTGCTTGAGGTTCACCCGAACATAGCTTTTGCAATGCTGGACAGGCTTCTCGGAGGGACCGGATCAGCGCCGTCCAAGGTTAACGCATTGACAGAGATTGAGACGACAATCATGGAGCGGATTTTTAGTCGTACCTTTGACAGCCTGCAAGAGGCATGGAAAACGGTATTGGATATTGAACCGCGTTTGGAGGCGATGGAAACCAATCCGCAGTTTATGCAGATTGTTTCACCCAATGAAACGATTGCCCTAATCTCACTTAGTACCAAAATTGGTGATACCACAGGGATGATTAACCTTTGTATCCCGCACGTGGTATTGGAGCCGATTATGGCTAGACTGTCCACGCACCAGTGGTTTACATCCGAAAAGAAATCAAGGGCGCCTGAAGAGATTGACGCCTTGAGATTACGGGTCACGAAAGCGCAGCTTCCCATTATTGCCGAGCTAGGTGAATCCCGAATAAATGTGGCCGAGTTTTTGGGCCTTTCGGTGGGGGATGTCATTTCATTGAATAAACCCGTCAAGGAAGGGCTCTCCATCCGGGTGGGCGAAAAACTGAAATTTTTGGGAAGTCCCGGCATGGTAAAAGATCGTGTTGCCGTACAGATTGATGAAATTGTCAGCGAAGGAGTTGAAGAAATTGACGAGTAAAGACTATTTGTCCCAGGAGGAAATTGATGCCCTGCTGAAACAGTCTGAAGCGGGCACGGATTCTACTCCCGCCAACAAGACCGTTGACGATTTTCTGACTCCTCTGGAGCAGGATGCTCTCGGGGAGATCGGTAATATTACGTTCGGCAGCGCAGCGACGGCTCTTTCCACACTGCTTGGTCAAAAGGTTGATATTACAACCCCTAAAGTTTCAATTATTACCCGCTCTGAATTCGAAACAGCATTTCCTAAGCCGCACGTAGCGGTACATGTGAATTATGTAGATGGATTTGAGGGTATTAACTCGCTCGTGATCAAAAAGCGTGATGCGCAGGTCATAGCGGATTTAATGCTTGGCGGTGAAGGAAACCCGGTAGATGAAGAATTGAATGAAATTCATATCAGCGCTGTGCAGGAAGCGATGAACCAAATGATGGGCTCGTCGGCAACCTCAATGTCTACCATGTTTAACCGTTTTGTTAATATCTCCCCACCTGGAATTGATATTTTGGATCCGATGCATGGTGATGGAGTATCCAGCCTGCCAGATGAACAGACGCTGATTACAGTATCCTTCCGTTTGTTGATCGGTGACCTGATTGACTCCACATTGATGCAACTGTTGCCTGTGCATTTCGCCAAAAAGATGGTGAGCATTCTAATGAATGGCGGAGAGGATGACGAGCAACCGCAAGCGTCCGCACAGCAAGTAGCAGCAACGGCTGCTCCAGAAGCGCCACAACCAACCGAGATTCCGCAACAGCAACCCGCACCAACGTATCAACAGCCACCGGCAGCCGCACAGGTGCCCGTACAACCGCCGCAGGATGCAGGTTATGGACAGCAGCCGCCTATGTACCCTCAAGACCCGGGATACGGTCAGCAGGGAGCGCCAGGTTATGGAATGCCTGGAGGTGTACAACCGCAGGCCCCTTATGGAGCGCCTCAACATTATGGTTCGATACCGGGACGAAATGTAAATGTGCAGCCTGTACAATTTTCAAACTTGCAGTCCGGTGCATTTGCGCAAGTGGATGAAAACAATTTAAATTTATTGATGGACATTCCCCTTAGAGTCACCGTAGAATTAGGAAGGACCCAAAAGCAAATTAAAGATATTCTAGAGCTCTCACAAGGTTCGATTATTGAACTGGACAAGCTTGCCGGGGAGCCAGTGGACATTCTGGTCAACAACAAACTGATTGCCAAAGGCGAGGTTGTCGTAATCGACGAGAACTTCGGCGTGCGTGTGACGGATATTGTAAGCCAATGGGACCGTATTCAAAAATTACAATAATAGCATAATTTAGGGAGGATTTATTTCAGATGGCAAACCGTATTTTGATCGTGGACGATGCTGCATTTATGAGAATGATGATTCGGGACATCCTGTCCAAAAATGGATATGAAGTAGTAGGAGAGGCCCAGGATGGATCACAGGCTATTGAAAAATTCAAGGAGCTTCGTCCGGACCTGATTACGATGGATATTACGATGCCCGAAATGGACGGCATTGCCGCTCTGAAGGAAATTAAAAAAATTGACGCGAATGCAAAGGTTATCATGTGCTCCGCGATGGGTCAGCAAGCGATGGTTATTGATGCCATTCAAGCAGGCGCAAAAGATTTTATCGTTAAGCCTTTCCAATCGGATCGGGTTATCGAAGCCATCAACAAAACATTGGGTGTGTAAGGCGCATCCGCTATGGATACAAAACAGGGTGCCTCTGACGCATTGAGTACATCCAGCAATATAGGCAACATTGCCTGGGTCCTTTTCGTGCTGATCTTTATCATCGTACTGATCGTGTACTTGATACGGTTTTTGAGTAAAAGAAATCAGAGCTGGTTCAGCAACCGCTCCGTTCGCATACTGGGAGGCGTGGGGCTGGGCCCTAACAAATCCCTTCAGCTTGTTGAAGTTGGCAGCAGTGTGTATCTCATTGGTGTGGGAGAAGATATCCGGCTTGTTGACAAAGTATCCGATCCTGAAGAAGTGGAGCAAATTTTGGCCGCACTGGAGCAGGAAGCTTCTCTGCAGCGCGGCCCGATTGCCCCGCTATTCGCTAAAATTGCGGATAAGCTTCGCCGGAACAACGCGGCACAGCAGCAGCCTGAAGAGGAAACGTCTTTTCACGAGATGTTCGAATCCAAGCTTCGGCAGATGCCGAAGCGCAAGGATAAACTCGAAAAGCTGCGCAATGAGGAGAATACTACAGATCGGTCGGGAGATTCATGAGAAAAAAGATTATACTTGCATGTTTGCTGCTCGTCTTGTTCAGCTTCATTTCGGTGACGGCGGCCTCTGCGGAACCGATTCCGAACATTGATATTCAAGTCGGCAACTCGGACAAAGGACAGCCCGGTGCCACCTCGCTGTCTATTATTTTACTTATTACTGTCATCAGTGTAGCACCCGCTTTGCTTGTGCTTATGACGAGTTTTACGCGAATCGTGATCGTGCTGGGCTTTGTTCGCACCTCGCTGGGGACCCAGCAGATGCCGCCTAACCAGGTGCTTGTCGGACTGGCCTTGTTTCTTACCTTATTTATAATGGCCCCGACGTTCTCCGCTATGAACGAGACTGCGCTCCAGCCGTATCTCAAGGGGGATTTGACGCAGTCTCAGGCGCTGGACAAGGCTGCAGTACCAATCAAGACCTTTATGTTCTCTCATACACGGGAGAAGGATCTACTGCTCTTTATGAAATACACCAAGATGGAAAAACCTAAGAATTATCAGGACATTCCACTAACGGTGATGGTTCCGGCTTATGCAATCAGCGAGTTGAAAACGGCATTTCAGATGGGCTTTATGATTTTTATACCATTTTTAGTTATAGACATTGTAGTGTCGAGTACACTCATGGCTATGGGGATGATGATGCTGCCGCCGGTAATGATTTCACTTCCTTTTAAAATACTGCTCTTCGTACTTGTAGATGGTTGGTATTTGGTTGTCAAATCATTGCTTCTGAGTTTTAACACATGAATACTTCATGCAAGGACAGCAATCAAGGAGGACGGCAATGACTTCGGAGTTTATTATTTCCCTGGCTGGGCAAGCGGTGTACATTGTACTCAAGGTGAGCGCTCCGATGCTGATTTTGGGGCTAGTCGTGGGTTTGATTATCAGCATTTTTCAGGCGACAACCCAAATTCAGGAGCAGACACTAGCCTTTGTTCCGAAGATTGTCGCCGTATTGCTGGCATTGCTTTTGTTCGGGCCCTGGATATTGACCACATTAGTGGACTTTACGTATAACATTCTGGACAATTTGTACAAATATATAGGTTAGGCTGAATGTTATGAACATATTGTTACAGAGTTTTCCTGTTTTTTTGCTGATTTTTTGTCGGATTACCTCATTTTTTGTAGTAGCGCCTATTTTTTCAACCCGAGGGGTACCTAATATCTTTAAGGTTGGAATTTCAGGATTTCTAGCTTTGGTCGTGTATCTTACATATGGTACGCATCAACAGGTACCGACCGATGTAGCGTATGTGCTGTTAGTGGGTCGTGAAGTGCTGATTGGATTGTTATTGGGGTTTACTGCGTATCTGTTCATGACAGCGATCCAAACCGCAGGTTCATTTATAGACCTACAGGTGGGCTTCGGGATGGCCAGTGTGTTTGACCCGATGACAGGAGCTTCATCACCTTTAACGGGAAATTTCAAGTTTGCGATAGCTGTATTGTTCTTTTTAAGTATAAATGGGCACCATCATCTGCTAAATGCTATCTTATACAGTTATGATTGGGTGCCGCTGACGAATGATTTTTTTGTAAAGCTGTATGGAGGCAGTGTGACGGAATTTCTGATCCGTTCCTTTGCTGAATCTTTTATGCTGGCTTTTCAAATTGCTGCTCCTATAGTAGTAGCTACTTTTTTAACGGATGTGGGACTCGGATTTTTGGCTAAAACGGCTCCGCAGTTTAACATTTTTGTCATTGGTGTGCCACTCAAAATTATTGTGGGACTGTTCATGTTATTGCTTCTCATGCCAAGTTTTGCTTTTATATTCGAAAGATTGTTTTCTGTGATGTTCGAATCCATGCGCAACTTGTTGGATATTATGGGTAATCGTCCTTAATGTCTGGTCTGGAGGAACGTAGTTTGTCATTTAAATATGCTATGAACCTGCAGTTGTTCTCAGGGGAAAAAACGGAAAAAGCCACACCCAAAAAGAAACAGGATGCAAGACAAAAAGGGCAGGTTGCCAAAAGCATGGAGTTGCCCGCAGCGGGTGTCCTGCTGGTCACGTTTTTTTGCCTCATGATTTTCGGCGGGTATTTCAAGGATCATGCGGTTCGCTTGTTTCGTGATATTTTTGTAAACCGGTTATCGATGGAGGTAACGCCGAACACGACAATGCTGATGATGGGTGAGTATGGCGTGCAAATCATGATTATGCTGGCGCCTATTTTTATTGGGGCCATTGTCATCGGGGTAGCTGCGAATTACATGCAGATCGGTTTCTTGTTAACCGGTGAGGGGATTACGCCCAAGTTTAGCAAGATTGACCCGATTAAAGGATTTAAAAATATTTTTTCCATGCGGTCACTGGTTGAATTCCTGAAATCTGTTTTAAAAATGACCGTGATCGGTTATCTGGTGTACAGCGTGCTGTGGAAAACAAAAGCAGACTTACCCAAGCTGGCCGAAATGTCCGGTGACCAAATGTTGAGCTTTACGGCTTCATTAACAATGGAGCTGGGACTCAAAATTGGTGTGGTGCTGTTCGTTTTAGCAGTATTGGATTATATGTATCAACGCTATGAGCATGAGAAAAATCTGAAAATGTCCAAACAGGATATCAAGGATGAATACAAGAAAATGGAGGGTGACCCGCTGATCAAAGGGAAAATTCGTGAACGACAGCGCCGAATGGCTATGCAGCGCATGATGCAGGAAGTTCCCAATGCAGATGTCATCATTACCAATCCTACGCACTTTGCTGTGGCTTTGAAATATGACGGTTCGGAGATGGAGGCGCCGCAGATTATTGCGAAAGGGCAAGATTACGTAGCGCTCCGAATTAAGGAAATTGCCAAGCAAAACGGCGTTATAACGATGGAAAACAAGCCGCTGGCACGGGCGCTGTTTCAAAGAGCCGAAATCGGGGATGCGATTCCAGCCGATCTGTTCCAGGCTGTTGCCGAAGTGCTGGCGTATGTATATAAATTAAAAGGTAAAGTGAAATAATGGGATCGGAGGCCAAGAGACCCGTGAAAATAAAAGAAATAACCGTCCTTGCAGGCGTCATCGGCATCGTTCTTATGATGATTCTACCGATCCCTTCATGGTTGCTCGACATTTTGCTCGTGATTAACATATCGATTGCTTTGATGATTCTACTCGTTTCTATGAACACGAAGGAAGCTTTACAGTTTTCTATTTTTCCTTCATTGCTGCTCATCACAACGTTGTTTCGTCTGGCGCTTAACATTTCTACGACCAAGCTCATTTTAGGTGAGGGACATGCCGGAGAAGTCGTGGCTACGTTTGGTAGTTGGATTGCAGGCGGACAAATTGCGGTCGGTTTTGTTGTCTTCCTGATTCTCGTGGTTGTGCAGTTTATCGTGATCACCAAGGGCTCCGAGCGGGTTGCTGAGGTAGGCGCACGGTTTACGCTGGACGCGATGCCGGGTAAACAAATGAGTATTGATGCCGACCTGAATGCAGGTCTGATCAACGAACAGCAAGCCCGTGAACGGCGTAGTAAAATCGAACGGGAAGCGGATTTTTACGGAGCAATGGACGGTGCCAGTAAATTTGTTAAAGGTGACGCTATTGCAAGTATTATCATTTTGATTATTAACCTGGTCGGCGGTTTCATTATTGGTATGGCTGTTCAGGGTAAAGGGTTTCAGGAGGCGCTGTCGACTTACTCTGTTCTGACCATTGGTGATGGACTGGTTAGCCAGATCCCCGCATTGCTCATATCCACGGCGTCAGGCTTGATCGTTACACGAGCTACATCTGATGGAAACTTGGCGGATGATTTGACGGGTCAGCTCTTTTCATATCCAAAGCTAATTTACATTGTGGCTGCCACGATTGCTTTGTTGGGCTTGTTTACTCCTATTCATATCATTACGACCCTTCCACTGGCTGTTCTGCTGTTTTTTGCGGCCCGAAGAATGCAGGGCAATATGGAACGTAAGCAGATTGCTGATGAGCAGATGGAAGAAGAGCAACAGATCGAAGAGGTTCGCAGTCCGGAAAGTGTAATTAATTTGCTTCAGGTGGATCCGATTGAATTCGAGTTTGGATACGGGCTGATTCCGCTGGCTGATACACAGCAGGGCGGGGATTTGCTGGACCGGATTATTATGATCCGTCGTCAATGTGCGCTGGAGCTAGGATTGGTTGTACCGGTCATTCGCATACGGGACAATATCCAGCTCAAGCCGAACGAGTATGTAATCAAAATTAAAGGCAATACGGTAGGCGGCGGGGAATTGCTGTTGAACCATTATCTGGCGATGAGCCCAGGATACGACGATGATTCCATTACAGGGATTGAAACGACAGAACCAGCCTTCGGATTGCCTGCGCTCTGGATTGATGAGAATACCAAGGATGTTGCGGAGCTGTCCGGTTATACGGTTGTGGACCCTCCTTCGGTCGTAGCCACTCATTTGACAGAGACGATTAAGAAACACGCCCACGAGTTGCTTGGCAGACAAGAAACGAGGTCGCTGGTCGACAATCTCAAGGAAAATTATCCAGTGCTTGTGGACGATCTTATTCCTTCCGTATTGGCGATTGGAGATGTACAAAAAGTGCTTGCCAAGCTGTTAAAAGAAAAAATATCCATCCGCGATATGGTGACCATTTTTGAAACACTGGCTGATTACGGCACTTATACAAAAGATCCGGACGTGCTGACTGAATATGTCCGTCAGGCGTTGTCCCGCCAGATTACGCAGCAGTTCGCCCAGCAGGGAGAGACACTACGTGTCATTACCGTGGGACCAGGGCTGGAGAAGAAAATTGCCGAAAGCGTACAACAGTCGGAGCAGGGCAGCTATTTGGCTCTTGACCCGGTATCAACGCAGACGGTGTACCAAAGGATGATGGAGCAAATCAACCGTCTCATTCAATCCGGGCAGCAGCCTATCGTATTAACGTCACCGACGATTCGTATGTATTTGCGGCAAGTGATGGAACGGACGATGCAGGATGTCCCGGTACTGTCGTACAGTGAGCTAGAGCCGAACGTTGAAATTCAAAGTGTCGGGGTGGTGAACTTATGAGAGTGAAACGATATGTAGTGGATACCATGCCGGAAGCCATGATGCAAATCAGAGGTGACTTTGGAACGGATGCCGTCATTTTGAGCACCAAGGAAATGAAGATCGGCGGATTTATGGGTATGTTTGCTAAAAAGAAAATCGAAGTCGTCGCTGCGGTAGAGGAGCAGCAGCTTCAAAAACCACGACGAGCTCAACCGCCGCAGGAACCGCATGTTGAGGCTTTTCCAACCATGAATGCTCCTGAGCAGCAGGAAGCACCGTCGTCACCAGTGGTTCCCAGACAAGCCGCTCCTGAAGCCTATCGACGGGTAACGCAGATGACAAACGGTTCCAAAGAGGGATTGGCTGATTTGATGGCTGCGGCCGAACAAGTTGCCTCAGGCACAGAACGTTCTTCATATGGTGCAGGTTATAGTGTGGAAGCTGAAAATGAAGCTTTTAACAACAAAGCAGCAGTTCCGAAAAAGGAAACATCCAACGAGTTGTTTAAGCAAGCGTCGGAGGCAAGCATTCTAGACAAGATGGGGGCAGAGGAAAATCAATCCCTGCTTTATGAATTACGGGAAATGAAGGCCATGATGACTCGAATTTCCCGCAATTCTGTGATGGAGAACACTTGGCCGGAACCGTTACAAGAGATTTGTGAGCGTATGCTGGAGCAGGAAGTGGAACGCGATTTGCTGGAGCATTGGCTGGAACGGGTATACGAGCGCCGAAGTGAGCATCCGTCTGATCCTGAATCTTTTGATTGGGAGCAGGCCCTTCGTGCAGAAGTGACCGAATTCATTCGGGAAAGGCTGGACAAGGGCATCTCGAAAGATACCAAAATTGTCTATGTGGCAGGTCCAACTGGAGTAGGGAAAACAACGACCATAGCGAAGCTGGCAGCGGAACAGTTATTTAAGCATCACCGCAAAGTCGGATTTATTACCTCGGACACGTACCGTATCTCGGCTGTCGAGCAGTTGCGTACATATGCTACGATTTTGAATGTGCCGCTTGAAGTTGTGCAATCTCCCGGAGATGTTCACAGAGCCATTCAACGTCTGGAGCATTGTGACTTGATCCTAATGGATACCGCAGGACGAAATTATCGTAATGAGCTGCTCGTTTCCGAATTGCAAAGTCTGCTTTCACCTATTAAGGAAAGCGAGACGTATCTGGTGCTTAGCCTAACATCCAAAAGCAAAGATATGCTTAACATAACCGGACATTTCAGTAAGTTTGGCCTTGGTAAGGTTGTATTTACCAAAATGGATGAGACAGGTAGTTGCGGCGGTTTGTTTAATCTGTTGCACCAGTTTCCAATGCAGTTGGCCTATATTACGAACGGTCAAAATGTGCCTGACGATCTGCTGCATCCAGATACAGAAATGGTGACAAGCCTGCTGTTCGGAGCCACAGAATCGTCAGGAGATACCGGGGATTCTGTATGAGTGACCAAGCCCAATCTCTTAGACAAATGGCTTCTGCACTGGATAAGTATCGACTACCTGCACGTAATCGCCATGCGAAAATCGTGACAGTCACCAGTGGTAAGGGCGGTGTGGGCAAATCCAATTTCACCCTTAATTTTGCTTTGGCCTTGCAATCGCTTGATCGAAAGGTACTCGTATTTGATGCTGATATCGGTATGGCCAATATTGATGTGTTGATGGGTGCCAACTCAAGATACAATCTTCTTCATCTGTTAAAACGTGAAAAATCAATGGCCGAAATTGTTCAAACGGGCTTGGGAGGCTTGCCTTATATTGCTGGAGGATCTGGCCTGAGCGAGCTGTTCTCGTTATCCGATGACGATCTGAATTACTTTGCCGATGAGGTGGAGAAAATTGCGGCAGATATGGATTATGTTTTGTTTGACACTGGCGCGGGATTATCTAAAGAAAACCTGAAATTCATAACCTCTGCTGACGAGTGCATGGTCGTAACTACGCCAGAGCCGACGTCTTTGACGGATGCTTATGCGCTGATCAAAGTCGTCAGTGGATTGCAAAAGGATACAGTATTCAAAATTATAGTCAATCGTGCCGATAACGATAATGAGGCCCGTCAAGTTGCCGATAAGATAGCTCTGGTTGCGCGACGCTTTTTGGAGATCGACATTCCGTTGCTGGGACATATCAGTGATGATACGCATGTCATGCGGGCAGTCAAAAGGCAGGTGCCTTTTTCAATTGCTTATCCGGGATGTACGGCATCCAGAGATGTGTTGAATATGGCGCACCGTTTTGCAGCCATGCCACAGACTCCGCAATCAGGTGCTTTGAACGGAATCAAAGGATTTATGCAAAAATGGTTGCGGCGTTCGGCCCATTGATTTTGACTGAAAGGAAACAGAGGTGTTTAACATGTGTGCTTACCGGGTGCTGGTTGTGGATGATTCGGCCTTTATGCGCAAAATTATTTCAGATTTAATTGTAAGGGATGAGTCGTTCGACATCGCAGGTACAGCCGCCAACGGCAAAGAGGCTGTAGAGAAAGTGAAGGAGTTACAGCCTGACCTAGTCACAATGGATGTCGAGATGCCTGAAATGAATGGCCTTGAAGCGCTTCCTCTTATTATGGCGGCCCATCCGCTTCCGGTCATTATGCTCTCTGGTATTAATGAACAGGGTATGAAGGAGACCATTATGGCTCTGGAAGCAGGAGCTTTCGATTTTATACGGAAGCCCTCCATCTCTCACGCGCAGGATATCCAGCAGGTGGGCAAGGTGCTACTGGAGCAGATGCACACCGCTATGCTAGCAGTCCGCAGCCGATTGGAGCGCAAGGAAGCTAACGAACGAAAAGCGGCGCTGGAGCAGACTACAGAAGGACAAGCTTTAGCTGACATGGGAACGGAAGGTAAAGAAGCTACAGGCAAGGCTCCTATTGCACCGATTGCTTCTGCAACTGCTGCACCGGTTCCGCCGAAGCGGGATGCTGGCAAGGCCGTTCCGGCAGCCAAGTCGGCCGTGAAACGGTCGCAGACAGAAAGTTCTGTACCTGACAGCCATTTAAGTAAGCCAGTCGCCCAGCCGCGGAAGACCGCCCAAGCACCTGCTACGCAGAAGAAGGAAGAGCCGCCCAAGGGAGTTGAACGTGCGCCAAGGCAACTGAATACTTCGGGTACGTCCGCAGGTAAATCGCAGCACAGCACGGATAAGGCAGGGCTTAGCAAACCTGAGCCCCAGAAAACGGTGTCTACACCGATTCCTTCGACTCCAGTTGCTTCTTCAGCTGTTACGCCCCCAGTGAGGGCACCCGTTGTTCAGTCAGCGTCCAAGGGGTTCTCCCTTAAAAAAGGAGTATATTCGCCCAACTTCCGCAAGCTGGTGGCAGTCGGATGCTCTACCGGTGGTCCGCGTGCGCTCAAGACGTTGTTGGAACGCATTCCCGGGGATTTTCCCGCCCCGATTGTCATTGTGCAGCATATGCCGCCAAACTTTACCCGTTCGCTGGCACAGCGTCTGAATACGTTGAGTCCGCTCCGGGTGGTTGAAGCCGAGCAGGGGATGACGCTGGAGACTGGAACAGCTTATATCGCTCCGGGAGGATATCAATTGAGAATTGTGCCGGGAGCCAGTGGTAAATACACCGTGTCACTGAAGACGGAAGAAGCTCGTAACGGTCACCGTCCTTCTGTTGACACAATGTTCGAATCGTTACTCCCGTTAACCTCTCTGGAACGGCATCTGGTGTTGCTGACTGGCATGGGAAGCGACGGGGCTAAAATGATGAAAAAGCTTTATGATGCAGGGGTACAATCCACATTTGCTGAAAATGAGGAAACTTGCGTAGTGTACGGAATGCCCCGCTCGGCTGTAGAGTTAAAATGTGTGCGCCACCTTCTGCCGATGCAGGAGATCGCCCCCAAGCTTGTACAAGTTGTGAAATAATCGGAGTGTAACTCATAGAGGAGGTGTCTCACAATGGACATGAACCAATATTTAAACATGTTTATTGATGAGTCGAATGATCATCTGCAATCTCTTAACGAAAAAATGCTTCAACTGGAAAGTAATCCTACCGATCTGAGCATCGTTCAGGTGATTTTCCGGTCTGCCCATACCCTTAAAGGAATGGCTGCTACAATGGGTTTTGAAGACCTGGCATCGCTCACTCACCAAATGGAAAACGTTCTTGATCTGGTACGTAACAACAAGCTTGCGATGCAGGAATTTATATTCGATACCTTTTTCAAAGGGTTGGATGCGCTGGAGTCCATGGTACAGAACATTACAGAGGGTGGCGATGGAAAAGCGGATGTATCCTCTATTGTAGCTTCACTGCAATCCATCGTGCGTGGCGATTTCCAAAAATCAGGCACAGATACTGTTACTGAGGCGGTTACGCCGAAAAAAGCGGCTGATAGCGAAAGCGTGGGTCTTGTGCTGGATCAATTCCAGTATTCTGTACTGGAGCAATCTATTTCCGAAGGTCATCGGGTTCACTATATACAGGTAACGATTAGCTCAGAAAGCCAGTTGAAGGCTGCGCGTGCCTTTATGGTATTTAATACGCTGGAGAACACCGGTGAAATCGTAAAAGCTTATCCGTCTGTGCAGGATATTGAGCAGGAGAA
This sequence comes from Paenibacillus maysiensis, assembly GCF_000520815.1. Classification (GTDB taxonomy): domain Bacteria; phylum Bacillota; class Bacilli; order Paenibacillales; family Paenibacillaceae; genus Paenibacillus; species Paenibacillus maysiensis. The sequence continues at coordinate 39,357 of NZ_ASRY01000267.1, forward strand.
ATTCGAACAAAATTTCTCGTTATATTACATAACGCAGAAAGAGGTAGGAGAGCTGGAAAAGGAAATCGGCAGTATTTCCGAAATCGAGTCCGTCTCCGTTGTACAGCTGGATCAGGAATCGCTTAAGCAAATGAGCGAAGTCAATGCCGGAGTGGCAGAAACTGCTGTAGCGCAGGAAGCCCCGGTAGCCCCGGTAGCTGTACAACAGTCCGCTGCATCCCAGCCGCAGTCTCCAACTGCGGCCTCCGGCGCTAAGCCAGCCGAGGCTAAAGCTCCAGTAACCAAGGCAGCAGCGCCTACGCACAACCGTACGATTCGTGTCGACATTGAACGTCTGGACGTATTGATGAATTTGTTCAGTGAATTGCTCATTGACCGTGTACGGTTGGAGCAACTGGCGAGTGAGGCTTCTAATCCGGCGCTGACGGAAACGGTAGAGCATATGAGCCGTGTAAGCAGTGATCTGCAAAATGTCGTGCTTAAATTGCGGATGGTACCCGTGGACACGGTTTTCAATCGTTTCCCGCGTATGGTGCGCGACCTGGCCAAATCGCTGGATAAAAAGCTGGATTTGGTTATTACTGGCGCGGACACCGAAATGGACCGTACCGTTATCGACGAGATCGGTGATCCGTTAGTGCATTTACTGCGTAACTCTGTGGATCACGGCATCGAGCCAGTAGCGACCCGTATTGCGGCAGGCAAACCGGAGACAGGAACAGTTCATTTACGTGCTTTCCACAGCGGCAATAACGTGTTTATTGAGATTGAAGACGACGGTAGCGGCATTAATCGTGAGAAGGTACTGAAAAGTGCCATTTCCAAAGGAATTATGACGGAGGAACAAGCAGCTGCAATGACCGATGAAGAGGCTCATCAGGTGCTATTCGCTCCGGGATTCAGCACTGCTGAAGTCATTTCGGACGTTTCAGGACGCGGCGTTGGACTCGATGTAGTTAAATCTAAAATCACTTCCCTTGGCGGTAACGTTACGATTCATTCTGTTCTGGGCAAAGGAACCAATTTTTCTGTACAGTTGCCACTGACACTATCCATTATTGCGGCCATGATGATACAGATCGGTTCCGAAAAATATGCGATTCCGTTGTCTTCTATTGTAGAGACCGCGATCGTCAAACGGACACAAATCCGTTCTGTACACGGCAATAAAATGATCGCTTTCCGCGAATCCCATATCCCGCTTATCTCCTTGAGTCAGCTGTTTGAAGTACCAGACTTCAATGAGGATGAAGAAGAAGAGACAGAGGTTGTTGTTATCCGCAAGGGTGACCGTCTGGCAGCTCTTTCTGTTCAGGACTTTTTGGGACAAAGTGAAATTGTTCTTAAAAATCTGGGCAAATACCTTCCGAACATCCAGGGAATTTCAGGCGCCACGATTTTGGGTGACGGTCAGGTTGCTTTGATCATCGACCCTAATGTTTTCATTAAATAATGTCTTCATTAAATGAAAGAAATGTGAAATTGCTGACATCCATAAGGAGGGTTTTTAGACATGGGAGAAGAAATTAAAGTTATCGTATTTAAACTTGGTGAAGAGGAATACGGTGTCGAAGTAGAAAAAGTCCAGTCCATTGAGCGCATGGTGCCGATTACACGTGTTCCAAGAACATACGATTTTGTCAAAGGCGTATTCAATATGAGAGGCGTGGTCATTCCTGTTATTGATCTGCGGGGTCGTTTTGGATTGTCTGAGGCGGAATACACCGATCAAACCCGGATTATCATCGTTGCAGTGGGTGAGATGCAAGTCGGCTTTATCGTTGATTCGGCGAACGACGTAATTGACCTGAATACCGACAACATTGAGACACCACCGGAAGTCGTTGGCGGAGTCAAGGCTAAATATTTGCGTGGAGTCGCTAAAATCGGTGAAGAGCGCTTGCTCATCATGCTGAATTTGTCTGAGGTGCTGAATCGGAGTGAAATGAACCAACTGGAAGGCTTAGAGGATTAATTTATGGAAAATCTTGAGAATCTCGAAGATTTCAAGTTGGATGTTTTGAAGGAAGTCGGTAACATTGGTTCGGGGAACGCTGCTACAGCGCTCTCCCGACTTCTGAATAAACCCGTTGATATGGGCGTACCTAAAGTACAGATGCTGCCTTTTGAGGAGATTGCCGAAAAGGTTGGCGGGAATGAGCAACTTGTCGTTGCGATATTTTTCAGAGTCGAGGGGGAAGCCCCGGGCAATCTCTTTTTCATATTGCAGCCCCATGCGGCGAAAAGCCTGCTTTCCCGGCTGGCAAATATTCCGTCGGATGATGAGGACAGCTTTAACGAAATGGAGCATTCGGCTTTGTCCGAAATCGGAAATATTTTAGCGGGTTCATACTTGTCTTCGTTAGCCGATTTTACCCGGTTGTCCATGTATCCGACGGTTCCCGCACTAGCCTTGGATATGGCCGGGGCCATTCTCAGCTATGGGCTGTTGCAATTTGGGCAGATGGGGGATGCAGCCTTGTTGATTGACACATCGTTTCTGGAGGGGCAGAATCAGATTGAGGGTCAATTTTTCCTGATTCCTGATCCGGAATCGTTTGGGAAAATATTCAGGTCGTTAGGAGTCCCGATGAACGATGATTGAGGATAAAAGCATCATCAAAGTGGGTATGGCAGACTTGAACGTAACCAGCAATCCAAACTCCATTCGCACGACAGGACTTGGCTCCTGCGTCGGGTTGACCCTCTACGATCCTCATTTAAAACTGGCTGGTATGGCACATGTGATGCTACCGTCCTCGGACATTGCGCGTGAAGGGCAATTGAACATTGCTAAATACGCCGATACCGCGTTGCCAGAGCTATTTGAGCGGATGCTGAAATTGGGAGCCGAACGCCGCAGACTGGTCGCCAAAATGGCAGGGGGAGCGCAAATGTTCGCCTTTGCCGGCAGCGGGGACACCATGCGAATTGGTCCGCGCAATGTGGAATCATGCAAGGAAATGCTCGTAGATCTCGGTATTCCACTGCTTGCGGAGGATACAGGCGGTAGTTATGGCCGAACGATTGAACTGGATTGTGAAACTGGCGTTTTGAATATTCGAAGCGTACAAAAAGGTGTAAAGGAATTATAATCATGTTATTTGGCAGCTTACGCATTAATCTTTGGTCTGGAGTAGTCGGATTTATCCTGACTTTTGTGTTGTCCACTGGCAGCAATCTGCTGACCACGAGCTTAATTCGTGGCTTGATCGCCTTCGTTTTTTGGTTCCTGCTTGCATTTGTGCTGCGCTGGGCACTGGGTGTCGTAGCGCGGCCAGATCTGGGTAATGCCCAAAGCCGGGCAAGCTCTCAGGTGGATGGCGTAGGGGGGAATCTGGACCTGACGACACCAGACGAAGATGAAAACCTGAATGAACTGTTGAAGCCGAAACCAGAGCAGACGGACGGGAAAAACACCGGTTTTGCGCCTTTAAACCCGCCTAAGCTGGTTTCAAACAAGGACCCTGAAGAATTGGCCAAGGCCGTTCGTCACCTGACAGACAAACAAGGAGGGTGAAGCCGATGAACGAGCGAAAAGCCGCTCATTTAAACCATTCCGGACTGTGGGAGCAATGGAAAGAACACGGTGACAAGGAAGCAAAAAAGCAGTTAATTGAAAAGTACCTCCATATTGTGGAGTATGTGTCGGGACGCCTTGCAGTAGGTTTACCTAAAAATGTATCCAAAGATGATCTGGCCAGTAACGGGGTCATGGGCTTGATTGATGCTCTTGAAAAGTTTGACTATGAACGTGGTTTGCAGTTTGAGACTTATGCTTCCTGGCGCGTTCGAGGAGCGATTTTGGATGGTCTTCGCCAAGGAGATTGGGTTCCACGTTCGGTCAGGGAAAAAGCGAAAAAAATTGAGGATGCCTATCAGCATCTGGAGCAGAGATACTTACGCACAGTAAGTGACGAAGAGATGAGCCATTATTTGGACGTCTCTGAAAAAGAGTTTCAAAACATGATCCAGGAGGTCGCCGTTATGTCGATCGTTTCACTGGAGGACCCGATTCGTGAAGAAGAGTCGGAGACACGACTTTCCCTTTTAGTCGATGAAAAAGCGAAAAATCCGGATCACAAGGTCAATGAGTTTACACTTCGTGATGCTCTTGCACATGGCATTGACAAATTGACTGAAAAAGAACGTATCGTTGTTTCTTTATTGTATTACGAGGATTTGTCACTCAGTGAAATCGCTGAGGTCATGTCGCTTTCACCCTCGCGTATTTCACAACTACATTCCAAAGCCATATTACGGCTGAGAGCGACACTGGACAAACAGCGGGATCTGCTAATGCGTAAAGATTAAACGTACGGGAGGTTATAGTAACAGTTAGACGGAAGGAGCACCCCTGTGGAGAAGCAATATGCTTTGGACCAGTATTTAAAAGTGGTCGTCTCACCCGATAAACTTAGCGCTTATTTGGAGTTTGCCAAACGTGAAGAAGGCTTTTCCTGTTCTGTGGAAGAATTGGAGCGTTTCCTGAATATCCAAAAAATAAGGCATGGTTTGATTACTGATGCGATTCATACGTTTGTGGCAAGATCGGAAGATTATTTTTTCACCAAATTACTGATTGCTGAGGGAACACCGCCGATTCATGGCACGGACGGAAAAATTAATCTTGCTGAAGTTGTGACCGGTGAAGATGCCCATAAGCCGCTCGAAACCGTGGATGGACGAGTGGACTATAAAGAATTAACCCGTTTAAAGAATGTGAAGCGTGGACAACTGATTGCCGAGCGGGTTGATCCATTGCCGGGTGTACCTGGTATTGCTGTAACGGGAGAGGAAATTCCTTACCTTTCAGGCAAAGAGGCACGGTTTAAAATCGGGAAAAACGTAGTTGTTCATCCAGAGGGCGTTGCAATGTACGCAGCTATCGACGGGCTGGTGACTACGACTGAAAAGGGTAAGCTCAATGTGTTTCCCGTATATGAAGTGAACGGTGATGTGGATTATAGCGTCGGCAACATTGACTTTGTTGGAACCGTCGTCATTCGGGGTAATGTCCTGACGGGTTTTCGTATTCGGGCGGCTGGCGACATTCGTGTCATCGGCGGTGTGGAAGGTGCTGAATTGGATGCGGGAGGCTCAGTCGACATCAGTGGCGGTATTATCGGTTACCACAAGGGGTATGTGAAAGCTGCACAAAATGTGAAATGTTCCTTTATCCAGGATGGTAACGTGATTGCGGGTGGCGAAATACTTGTATCCCAAAGCATCATGCACTCCCAGATCAAAGCCAGTAAGAATGTACTTTGCGGAGGAGCTAAAGGACTGATCGTAGGTGGTAGTGTACAAGCTGGCGAAAAGGTAGTGGCGCGCACCATCGGTAATACAATGTCCACGGCCACTATAATTGAAGTAGGTGTACTGCCAGAGCTGCGCGATGAGCTGACTGAACTCCGGGCACGTTTGAAGCAGCAGACAGACAGCCAGGATAAGACCAATAAGGCCCTCACCATATTGGACCAGCTTGCTGCTGCCGGACAGCTTGCCCCTGAAAGAATGGCGATGCGAATCAAGTTGACATCTACCAAAAAATCAAATGACAACGAGCTTCTGGAAACCAAATCAAGAATGCTGGAGATTGAACGAACCTTGGAAGATACAAGCCGCGCAAGGGTAGAAGTCAAAAACGTTATTTACGGTGGCTCTAAAATAGTTATCGGCAGATATACAAAATTCATTAAAGATTCGGTGGAAAGAATGGCATTTTATTATCATGAGGGTGACATCAGCATGTCCTCCTCCGTGTAATCTGGCACAGGAATAACAAGTTTTCTAATTCTTCGGAAAACAGATACGGATGCCCAATCGGAAAGGGTGTGGTCCAATGAGCCTGAAAGCTGTTGAATTACAAATCGCCGTACCTCGTACCAGTGAAGCGGGTAAGTACCAAAGCGAATACCAGCAACGTCCGATGAATGAGCAAGCGTTGTTAGGGCAAAAGAACGAGCAGGAGACAGAAAAGATTCGTCAGCGAAGCAGTGCGGTGGATGAATCTGCGGAAACATTCGTCGGTGAGAGGGAAACTGGAGGGCAGGGCAGTGATTCTTCCGGACAGAGCCGATCTCGGTCCAGTGAAAATGAACTGCCAAAGGAGCATCCTGCAGAGCATCCATACAAGGGACATCATATAGATTTTTCGCTCTGATCCGACAGGTAGAGAAGCGTTATAAAAGGAGACGATGGGCAGTGGATCAACCATGGATATATATTGTTCTGCTGGGCGCCGCAGCTGTTGTCTACGCCTGGCTGCTGCCCAAGCGGCAGGCGGGCCGGGGAACAGAAGAGGCCGTCGTCCAAAAGGTCGAGGCCACCTTGGAGCAATATATGGCCGATATTGAAAACGACAATGATGAGCTGATAGAGCTCGTATCCGGCATAAAGCAGGAACATGCGGTTAAACAGGCCTCATTGCAGGAGCAAGTGGCTGAGCTTCGGAACCGGATTGTGGAGCTTGAACGCCAGGCTGCGCTTGCTTCAGTTTCTACACAGACAGTGTCTGGATCTGAGGTACTACTACATACTGGTACCCCGCATCAGGTGGTGGCAGCTTACGGTCAGTTCCGCAATACGCAGACTGCTATTCCCATGCAGGCAGAGCAGTCTGACGCCTCTATTGTAGCTGTGGAAGAGCAGGCGCCGTTGCAAGAAGCTGAGCCGGAAGCTCAGCAGGAATCTATCCGTGAGCGTTATCAGGAACTGTTCGCACTGTATGAGCAGGGCAAATCGGTGGATTACATTGCTAAGCAATCAGGCATCCAACGGGGCGAGGTACAGCTCATATTACAATTGGCGGAACGGGAGGACCTGACGTGATCAAAAATCGTTCATTCATGCTGGGCATGGGCACCGGACTTATTACAGGCGCACTGCTGCTGCAACTGGCGATGATCGGTCAGGGGCAATCGCAGCCGTCTGCAGCAGACCCAAAAAACATGACTCGTGAGCAATTGGAGAAGGCGGCAGCCGGACTGAATCTTCAAATCAGTGACAGCTCTGATCCGAAGATGACAGAAGAGGAATGGCGTAACAAGGTGATCAAGGAAGGCAATAAAACACCGGCTGCTCCCAAAAAGGCAGAACCGGCACAAACGCCTTCGTCACCCAAGACACCTGCAAACAGCACACCTTCGGCTGTTTCCAAGCCTTCAGCAAGCACGTCTGCGCTCCAAAGTCCGAATAAGCCGCTAACTAAAGGTTCGAGTGCTACAACTGCTCCAGATACGCCCAAACAGCCTGCCACTCCGCAAGTACAATATAGCATTGCGTCGGGTAGCAATCTGAGGAGTGTGGCATCTGGCTTGCAGAAGGCGGGCATTGTATCGGATGCCAGCGCGTTTGAGGCAGAGGCTAAGGCTCAGAGAATCAATACCAGAATTCGTACTGGCACCTATGAGTTTGCCAAGGGTGAGGATTTCGGTTCTATTATTACTAAAATTACAAAGAAGCCGTCCAACTGACCGTGATCGGGAAGTGGACGGTTTTTATTTATTACTAAAAAGTCCATCAGGCGGAAGTAAACAGTCACATTTCGCGCGTATCCAACTATTGTCGAAAAGTTGGTTGCAACGCTGCGGGTGTTATGGTATATTAATTGACGGTGTTAAAAACGCACGTCGATTAATTTTGTAAAGGGTGCTTTCCCAATGGAAAGTCTTTGCGAGAAATGATGTCGGCGGAGGACACACAAAAAACCAAACTTAGGAGGTGCGTGAAGATGGCAGTAATCTCCATGAAACAGCTTCTGGAAGCTGGGGTTCACTTTGGTCACCAAACACGTCGCTGGAACCCGAAAATGGATCGTTATATCTTCACTGAAAGAAACGGTATTTACATCATTGACTTGCAAAAGACAGTGAAAAAGGTTGAGGAAGCTTACAACTTCGTAAAAAGCATTGCAGCTGAGAATGGTACAATCCTGTTCGTAGGCACGAAGAAACAAGCGCAAGATTCCGTTAAAGAAGAGGCAGCACGCGCTGGTCAATTCTATATCAACCAACGTTGGTTGGGCGGTACGCTCACTAACTTCCAAACCATTCAAAAACGTATTGATCGTTTGAAACAACTGGAAGCTTGGGAAGAAGACGGTACTTTCGCAGTTCTTCCTAAAAAAGAAGTTATTATTCTCCGTAAAGAGAAAGATCGTCTTGAAAAATTCTTGGGCGGTATCAAAAACATGAAGGGCCTTCCAAGCGCTCTGTTCATCATTGATCCACGCAAAGAACGTATCGCGGTTGCTGAAGCTCGCAAATTGGGTATCCCAATCGTGGGTATCGTTGATACAAACTGCGATCCAGACGAAATTGACTATGTTATCCCAGGTAATGACGACGCGATTCGCGCTGTTAAATTGCTTACAGGTAAAATGGCTGATGCAGTTATGGAAGCTAACCAAGGCGAAGAAACTACAGCATAATATTTCCTTGCGGAAATACTTATATGAATTAAATGAAAAGGGTGGTTGGCAGGTGTATAACCTCTCACTGCCCTTTTTTTAAAGAATAAAGCTTGTGTACACCACTGAAAATCAAATTTGGAGGGAAATAATATGGCAGTTAATGCTAGCGCAGTAAAAGAGCTTCGTGAAAAAACAGGCGCAGGAATGCTGGATTGTAAAAAAGCGCTTGAAGAAGCAAACGGTGATTTGACAAAAGCAGTTGAAGTTTTGCGTGAAAAAGGACTTGCGGCTGCAGCGAACAAAGCAGGCCGTATCGCTACTGAAGGCGTTGTTGAATCCTACATCCATGCTGGCGGCCGTATCGGCGTACTGGTAGAAGTAAACTGCGAAACGGACTTCGTCGCTAAAACAGACCAGTTCAGAGATTTTGTACGTGACATCGCTATGCATATCGCTGCATTGAACCCTCGTTATGTTCGTCGTGAAGAAGTGCCACAGGAAGAGATCGAAAAAGAAAAAGAAATCCTGAAAGCACAAGCTTTGAACGAAGGCAAACCAGAAAATATCGTTGAGAAAATGGTTGAAGGCCGCATCGGTAAATTTTATGAAGAGTTCTGCCTGCTGGAGCAATCTTTCATTAAAGATCCGGACAAAACAATCTCCACACTCATCAACGAAAAAATCAGCACCATTGGCGAAAATATTTCCCTGCGTCGTTTTGTTCGTTTTGAACTGGGCGAAGGCTTGGAGAAAAAAGAAGACAACTTCTACGAAGAAGTTATGTCTCAAGTGAAATAATAATTACCAACGAACGGTAATTGCATACGGAAAGAGCAAAGAATTGGAACACATCAGTGTTCCTTTTCTTGCAACAGGACATCTATCCTGTACATAATATATAGTCGATATTGGAGGGTGATCATTTGGAAAAACCTGTTTTTAAGCGTGTTGTTCTGAAAGTCAGCGGAGAGTCGCTGTCAGGCCCGAACGGTTACGGTATTGATGCGGATACAATTGCGTCGATCGCCGAGCAGGTCAAGGACGTTGTCGAACTGGGAGTAGAAGTTGCTATCGTGTGCGGAGGCGGCAACATTTGGCGGGGTATTGCCGGAAGCGCCAACGGAATTGACCGGGCAACAGCGGATTACATGGGGATGCTGGCAACGGTGATGAACTCACTGGCACTACAGGATGCTTTGGAACAAATTGAAGTTCCTACGCGTGTACAGACATCTATCGCAATGCAGCAAATTGCTGAGCCTTACATTCGTCGTAGAGCTATCCGCCATCTGGAAAAAGGCCGTGTTGTTATTTTTGCGGCAGGTACAGGGAATCCGTTCTTCTCAACCGATACTACAGCTGCTTTGCGTGCTGCGGAAATTGAGGCTGAAGTGATTCTGATGGCTAAAAATAAAGTGGACGGCGTGTATTCAGCTGATCCGTTTAAAGACAGCACAGCCGAGAAGTATGAGCAACTTACGTATTTGGATGTGCTCAACAAAAATCTCGGTGTCATGGACTCCACGGCTTCCTCGTTGTGCATGGATAACAATATTCCGTTGATTGTCTTTGCTATTACAGAGCAAGGTAACATTAAACGTGTCGTGTTGGGTGAGAAAATTGGCACGATCGTCAAAGGGAGTGTAAATTAATGCCACAATCTGTAAAAAAGAGCGCTGAAGAGCGCATGCATAAAGCAATTCAGTCGTTGCAACGTGACCTTGCATCTTTGCGCGCTGGTCGAGCGACACCAGCTCTACTGGATCGTGTTCAGGTTGAGTATTACGGTGCAATGACTCCGGTCAATCAGTTAGCTAATGTAAATACACCGGACAGCAGGACTCTGATGATTCAGCCTTGGGATAAATCCTCCTTGGCCGACATTGAGCGTGCTATCCAAAAATCCGATCTGGGGTTAACTCCTTCCAATGACGGGAATACCATTCGCCTGAGTATTCCTGCATTGACAGAAGAACGCAGAACGGATCTGGTGAAGCTGACGAAAAAGAACGGCGAAGAAGCGAAGGTCGCCATTCGTAACATTCGTCGCGATGCAAATGATGATATTAAAAAAATGGAAAAAACGGATATATCCGAGGATGAATCCCGTAAATATCAGGAAGAGATCCAGAAAACGACCGATAAATTTATCGCTGAAGTGGATAAAGTTTTGGCTGCAAAAGAAAAAGAAATTATGGAAGTATAAGAGACTGGTAGCCCCTCCCTTACGGTGGGGTTTGTCTCTTTTCAAGCCTGAGGCACATTTTCAGAGAATGCTGGAGGAACTGGAATGATCAAACGGGTTCGGTCTTGGTGGAACGGGGAACAAAAACAGCAAACACCGGCCATTTCAAAAGACAATATTCCGCAGCATGTTGCTGTCATTATGGATGGGAACGGCAGATGGGCCAAACGGATTGGAATGCCGCGGATTGTAGGGCATCAAAATGGAATGAAGGCAGTGAAGCGCACAGCAATTGCTGCGGATGAACTGGGCATTAAATATTTGACCTTATTTGCTTTTTCAACTGAAAATTGGTCGCGTCCCAAGGATGAAGTCGATTTTTTGATGCGGCTGCCGCAAGAATTTTTGGCTATTGAGCTTGACGAGCTGATTGAAAAAAATGTACAAGTACGTATGATGGGAAATAAGGAGTATTTGCCTTCTCATACCGTTGATGCGCTGACTGAAGCGACTCGGCGAACCGAAAATAATACCGGACTTGTTCTTAATTTTGCATTGAATTATGGAAGTCGGCTGGAAATCACTGAATGTATGCAAGCGTTGGGTCGTGAAATTGAGGATGGGAAGCTTAAACCCGGAGATATTACGCCCGAACTCATTGAGAACTCTTTGCTCTCCAGCGGTATGCCGGACCCTGATCTTCTGATTCGGACAAGTGGCGAGCTGAGACTCAGCAATTTTATGCTCTGGCAACTTGCATACAGTGAGCTATGGTTTACTGATATTTATTGGCCTGAGTTTAAGAAAGAGCATTTACACGAAGCAGTGGTCGAATATCAGCGGAGATCACGGCGGTACGGCGGGCTGAAGTAAATGGAGGATGAAAGCCGTTGAGACAGAGATTGATTACCGGTATTGTGGCAGGCGCATTTTTTTTGGCGATGGTCCTGTGGGGCGGATTGGCCTACCATTTACTTATTTTGGCCATGGCCCTAATCGGATTCTATGAATTCGCGCGGATGACCAATGTATCTCCTTTCGGCGGTACGGCGTTAGTTGGCTATGCAGGAATATTAGCCTTTGTATTTCCTTATCAGCCCTTGGGTCTGCACTCACCATTACCGTCTATAAGTCTGCTTTGGCTGCTGATGATTATTTTTATGATCATTACGGTGGGAACGAAAAATAAAATCACAATTCAAACGGTGTCCATACTATTTCTCGGTATCGTTTATATAGGCCTTGGATTTTCGTATATTGCGGAATCACGCCATATGGAACATGGGCTTTTATGGACCTTTTTGTTGCTGGCTTGCATTTGGGCAAGTGATGCAGGGGCTTATTTTGTAGGCAAAATGGCGGGGAAGACAAAACTATGGCCTGCGATCAGTCCAAACAAAACAGTCGAAGGGTCTATAGGCGGGATTGTTTTAGCGTTGGCTACAGCACTGGTATTTGCCGGATTGTCAGAAGGGCTGCTGCCATGGGACAAAGCTTTCGCTATCGGTTTATCTTGTGCAGTTGTGGGCCAACTGGGCGATTTAGTGCAATCTGCGTACAAGCGGGTGTACGACATTAAAGATTCCGGTAATCTGCTGCCAGGGCACGGTGGTATACTAGACCGCTGCGACAGTTGGATTGTCGTTTTTCCATTTGTACATATGCTGATGCTGCTTCCATGACTCTTACCTGGTGGTTACAGATTATGCTCAGGGTAAAATTAGTGCAGAGTAACGGTTATTTTCAAGATAGGAAGGTGCTTCATGAAAAGAATTACGGTACTCGGTTCAACCGGGTCTATTGGAACACAGACACTGGATGTCGTATCTATGCACCCGGATCAGTTTGCCGTAGAGGCTTTAGCAGGTGGCTCAAATATAAAGTTGCTTGCCGAGCAGGCGAATCTATACCAACCCAAGAAGGTGTCCGTTGGCACCAAGCAATTGGCGGAGGAAATCCGTCCTTTGTTACCTTCCGGAATGGAGCTGCATTGGGGGAATGAAGGACTCGTCGAGCTGGCTGCGAATACAGATGCAGATATGGTTGTGACAGCTGTAATGGGCAGTGTCGGATTGCACTCCACGCTGGCCGCGATTGAGGCTGGAAAACAGATCGGTTTGGCCAATAAGGAAACACTGGTTACCGCCGGTCATCTGGTCACAGAACGGGCCCGAGCGAAAGGAGTGCCGTTGCTGCCGATTGACAGTGAGCATTCAGCTATTTTTCAATGCTTGAATGGTGAGCGTATGAAAGATGTGGCACATATTACTCTCACGGCATCGGGTGGTTCTTTTCGTGATTTGACAAGGGAACAGCTCCGTGAGGTTACGGTGGAAGATGCGCTCAAGCATCCCAATTGGTCGATGGGTGCCAAAATTACGATTGATTCGGCAACGATGGTAAACAAAGGACTAGAGGTCATTGAGGCGCACTGGTTATTCGGACTTGACTATGAGCAGATTCACGTACTATTGCATCCTGAAAGCATCATTCATTCCTATGTAGAATTTGTAGATACCAGTATTGTCGCTCAACTGGGTAACCCTGATATGAGAGTTCCTATTCAATACGCCTTAACATATCCTGAACGGATGAAGTCTCCCGCCAAGCCGCTGTCATTGGCTGAGGTGGGCAGGCTCCATTTTAAGGAAATGGACTTTAATCGTTTTCCTTGTTTAAGGCTTGCCTTTGAATGTGGTAAAATGGGTGGTACAGCACCAACTGCATTTAATGCGGCTAATGAGATTGCTGTTGCCCGTTTTCTGCGTGGAGAAATTCCTTTTCTGCATATCGAAGCCGTTATTGAGCGTGTGTTGGAACGGCATGTCAATGTCACTAACCCCGATTTGGCTGCGATTGAAGCCTGTGATCGTGAGGTTCGCAGCATAGCTGCCGGAATATAGGCTGACTTTGGGTTCGGAAGTGAATTGTGATTCTCTTGTGTAGGATCGGAGAATAATGATAATCTAGGAAGACAAACTCGATCTCATTGAAAGGGGAACGGAAACGATTGGAAACAATTCGAATAGTTTTGATGACGGTGCTCATGTTTTTCGTCATAGTGACGGTGCATGAATGGGGGCATTATTATTTTGCCAAACGTGCCGGAATTCTGGTCCGTGAGTTTGCGATCGGTTTCGGTCCGAAACTGTTTTCTTATAAAAGAAACGAGACGCGATTTACACTACGTTTGCTGCCGTTCGGTGGTTTTGCCCGCATGGCGGGAGAAGATCCGGAAATCAATGAAATTGAAACTGGACAAACAATTGCTGTACGCGTAACGGACGGTGTCGTCAAAACCATTTATTTAGACCAGTTGGATAACCGCAAAAATGTGGTGCGCGGTGAAGTGCAGCACATTGATCTAGAGCAGGCGCTGACTGTAAAATTGGATGTGGATGGCGAAGACCTGCAATATACTGTACACCCACAAGCGATGATGGTAACCAAAGGGCAATCCATCCAGATTGCGCCTAAGGATCGACAGTATGGCAGCAAAACAGTAGGACAGCGTGCGATGGCTATCTTTGCCGGACCGCTGATGAATTTTATTCTTGCCTTTGTGCTGTTTGGTCTGCATATCCAGATGGTCGGCGTACAAGTGGACAACCCGACTTATGTTCAGATTAGTGACATTACAGCGGGGATGCCTGCTGCTGAAGCTGATTTGCATAAGGGCGATATCATTGAATCAGTCAACGGGGTTGCAGTTGGTGCGAATGTTGAAAATATGATCAAACTGATTGCCGATTCCCAAGACAAGCCGATGAAATGGGTTGTTCGCCGGGATAATAAAACTTTTGATCTGACGATTACACCTCGTGCAATGGAAGGAGAAAAGGGAGGCAAAGTGGGCATCGTGCCTGAACTTCCGACACGGCAAGCCGGAGTCGGGGAAACGTTTAAATTTGCCGGACAATCCATGGTACGAACGACCGATATTATTTTCCAGGGGTTTAGTCAGCTTATCCAACGTTTCTCCATTAATGATCTGGGAGGTCCGGTACGCACTTTTGAAGTGACAGGACAAATTGCCAAACAGGGCATTGAGCAACTTACGTATTGGACTGCTATAATGAGTCTTTATTTGGGGATATTTAATCTATTGCCAATTCCGGCGCTAGATGGAAGCAGACTTGTTTTCCTCGGTGTAGAGGCGGTAAGAGGACGTCCGGTTGATCCGAGCAGGGAAGGTATGGTCCATTTCGTTGGTTTTGCCATGTTATTCCTGCTCATGATTGCGGTCACGTACAATGATATTTTAAGATTAATTAACGGTTAATTAGAGACGGACTTATATAAAAGGGTCTGTATGGGAGGACATGCGTTTCTATGTCGAACGATAAACAGTTTGTCGAGGAAATTACGCCACAGAGTGAAGATTTTTCCCGATGGTATATTGATGTTATTAAAAAAGCTGAACTGATGGATTACTCCCCAGTTCGCGGATGTATTGTGTTCCGTCCCGACGGTTTTGAAATTTGGGAACATATCAAGGAAGCCATGGATGTGCGTTTCAAAGAAACAGGTCATCGCAATGCCTATTTTCCGATGTTCATTCCCGAGAGCTTTTTCCAGAAGGAAAAAGAGCATGTTGAAGGGTTTAACCCGGAGCTTCCTTGGGTAACCGAGGCTGGCGGGGAAAAGCTGGAGGAGCGCCTTGCGATCCGTCCGACTTCAGAGACAATGTTCGGTCATATGTACTCCAAATGGATTCAATCCTATCGCGATCTGCCAGTGCTTATCAACCAATGGGCTAACGTGGTTCGTTGGGAAAAACGCACGCTTCCTTTCTTGCGTACAAGTGAGTTTTTGTGGCAGGAAGGTCACACTGCTCATGAAAATGAAGAAGAAGCACGCGAAGAAACGATGAAAATGCTGGAAGTATACCGCGAGGTTATCGAGGAAGTGCTGGCTATCCCGGTTATTACTGGGCAAAAAACGCCTTCTGAAAAATTTGCAGGTGCGAAGGATACGTTCTCACTGGAAGCGATGATGAAGGATGGGCGTGCGGTGCAGGCGGGAACTTCCCACTACATGGGAACCAATTTTGCCGTTGCTTTTGATATTAAATACTTGAGCCGGGACAATAACCTGGAATACGCTCATACCACTTCATGGGGAACAAGCACGCGTCTGATTGGTGCGCTGATTATGGTTCATGGGGATGACCGTGGTTTGGCTTTGCCTCCTAAGGTTGCGCCTACACAGGTCATTATGGTACCTATCGGGCCGCCTAAGAAGCGTGAAGCAGTTATTGCCCGTGCAGATGAACTGTTCGCTGAACTGAAACAGGTGGGTGTACGCGTGAAAATGGACGATCGCAGTGATGTGAGTCCAGGTTGGAAGTTTAACGAATATGAAATGCGCGGCGTACCGGTGCGTCTGGAAATCGGACCTCGTGATATGGAAAATGGCGTTTGCGTGCTCGTATCCCGTATTAGTGGCGAGAAAAAGATTGTACAGCAGGATAACCTTGTTGAAGAAGTCCATGCGATGCTGGCACAGGTACAGCAGGAAATGTTTGATCGTGCCAAGAGCTTTATGGATGAAAACTTCTATTCCGTAGATACGCTGGACGAAATGAAGGCGCTCATGGAAGAGAAACGCGGCTTTACTTTGGCAGGCTGGTGCGGATCTGAAGAATGTGAAGACAAGGTCAAAGAAGTGACAGGCGCTACAAGTCGCAATATACCTTTTAAAACTACCGAGCAAAAGACCACATGTCTGTGCTGCGGCAAACCAGCCAAGCATACTGTAGTGTTCGCACGGGCGTACTAATAAAGAAGTAAAGCTATACCACCATACTCACTTCATTCTCTCCGCCAACGAGCATAACCGTAAGGGGTTGCTATGGTGGAGGATTGAGGGGTTACGAAAAGCTTTTGCGGTCGGAGATGTTTTAGACGCAGAAGCTTTTCATGTTTTCAGAATTGCAGATTTGGAATCCGGGGTGCGATTAAAGTTGTTAAGTCAATGGAAAACGGGGGGAGAGCCATGGGCGGAGCTGAAGAAAAGAGAAAACGGCTGGAACTGCTAATGAAGCAGGTAGTGATGCCGGAGGGAGTGGTGAAACCTTATTTCCTGGACGGTTGGATTGAGCAGGTGGAAATAAGCCGTACCAACAAGGATTGGAATATTATCATCGCCAAGGAAACACTGGTTCCCGCTCAGGTATATCGGGCCTTCTGTATTCAAGTGCAGGAGAAAATGAACCACATTGCTAAAATCACCTTTCGATTTCATTATAGTGAGCAGGTTCAGCCTGCGGATATCATCAGTGAATACTGGAAGCTTTTTCTGGAATGGGTGCACCGTGAAATCCCATCCGTGAACGGCTGGATGACCCGGGCTGTACATGAGTGGGAGGACGGCCTGTTATTGTTGACGATGAGCGATAGCATGTCACTGGAGTTGGCACGTAAAAAGCAGATTGACCAAGCAATCATCAAATTCTACGATAAATATTTTGGTCTCTCGATGCGCATTAAAATCCAGGTGGGTGAAAGTAATCAGGAGGCTTTGCAGCAGTTCCAAGAGAAAAAGATGCAGGAAGAACGTGAAGTTATTCAGCAGATGATGGAAAGCATGGAATCGGAAATGCCGCCAGTGGATGAAGAAGAGGGAGATGTAAGGCTTCAATTTGGCTATGACATCAAGGAACCGCCTGTTCCGATGCAGGACATTCAGGATGAAGAGAAGAAAGTCACATTACAGGGGACGATCTTCGGTCTGGATAGCAAAGAACTACGTAACGGAAGTACGTTGTTTACGTATTATTTGACTGACTTTAGTGATTCGCTGCAAATGAAAATGTTTGCCAAAACAAAAGAAGATCTAAAAATTCTCAGCTTGCTGGCTAACGGTAAATGGGTTAAAGTCCGTGGTCGCGTCGAATATGATCGTTTTATGCAAATTCCTGAGCTGGTTATGATTCCTTCTGATCTGGTAGAGGTGCAGGCTCCTCCTTCCCGTAAAGATAATGCAGAGGAAAAACGGGTTGAGTTTCATCTTCATACGAAGATGAGCGCGATGGATGCTGTAAGCTCCATTGACCAGTATGTTAAAACAGCCGCCAAGTGGGGGCACAAGGCGATTGCGGTCACCGATCATGGTGGAGTGCAATCTTATCCCGATGCCGCTAAGGCCGCCAAGAAAAACGGAATTAAAATGATTTATGGTATCGAGGCCAACGTGGTCAACGATGCGGTTGAGGTTGTAATGCAGGCACAGCCGCTTAATTTGAAAACAGCGACTTATGTCGTTTTTGATATAGAAACCACCGGGCTATCAGTTACACAAAATAGAATTATTGAGATTGCCGCTGTTAAAATGCATGAAGGCAAAGAGGTTGACCGTTATGCTACCTTTGTAAATCCACATGAGCGCATTCCTTACAATATCCAGCAATTGACCAACATTAACGATGAAATGGTCAAGGATGCACCGGATGTGGAGCCCGTTATGAAGGAATTCGTGGCTTTTGCAGGCGATGCTGTATTAGTTGCTCATAATGCGCGATTTGATGTCGGCTTTATCCAGGCTACGCTTAGGAACATGGGATTGCCTGAGATGACGAACCCAGTACTCGATACACTGGAATTGGCTCGCTTGTTGTTCCCGACAATGAAAAATCATCGTCTGAACACACTGACCACCAAATATAAGGTTGCGCTCGAAAGTCATCACCGGGCCATTGATGATACAGTTGCGCTAACGGAAGTGCTGAATGGACTTTTGAACGATGCGGAACAAATTAAAGGCTTAAAAATGCTCGACCGCTTGAACGACTATGTGGGTAAGGATTTATCGACCGTTCGTCCTTTCCACTGCTGCATTTATGCGCTTAATCCGATTGGCAAAAAAAATCTGTACAAGCTGGTTTCAATGTCACATACCGAATATTTTAAGCGTGTCCCTTGTATCCCTAAATCGAAATTGTCAGAGATGAGAGATGGGTTGCTTATTATTTCTGGTTGCGAAAAGGGAGAGTTTTTCGAGGCTGTGCTGAACAAGTCGGAGGAGGAAGCCGAGGAAATCGCCCAGTTTTATGATGTGCTGGAGATCCAGCCTTTAACTATGTACATGCATCTGGTGGAAAAACAGCTGGTAAGTGGCCCTGATGCTCTGAAAACGGCAGTTCGTAAAGTATGCGAAATTGGGCGGCGGCTTGATAAGCCCGTTATTGCTACAGGCAATGTTCACTATTTGGAAACGCGTGATAAGCTGTACCGAGATATCACGATACATGGAATCACTGGCTTTAGCCCGTTAAAAGATATCCGGAAACCGGATGCGCATTTGCGCACGACAGACGAAATGCTGGCAGAATTCGAGTTTCTGGGCGAGGAGAAAGCCTATGAAGTCGTTGTGAAGAATACCAGCGAGCTGGCGGATCGGTTTGAGGAATTGGAGCTGTTCCCTGACAAGCTGTTTACACCTTTGCTGGATGGGGCAGACGAGGAAATCCGCAATACTTGCTACGAGACGGCTAAATCCATTTATGGTGAGGAATTGCCCGAGGTGGTCGTAGCCCGTCTGGAGAAAGAACTGGAGCCGATTATTAAATACGGTTTCTCTGCCAACTATCTCATTTCCGAGCGACTGGTTAAAAAATCTAATAAAGACGGATACCTGGTGGGTTCGCGGGGTTCTGTTGGATCTTCTGTGGTGGCTACCTTCCTCGGTATTTCCGAGGTTAATCCACTGCCTGCACATTATATTTGCGGTAATCCTGAATGCAGATATAGCGAATGGATTTTGGACGGCAGTGTGCCGAGCGGATTTGACTTGCCTGATAAAAACTGTCCGAAATGCGGTGGCAAGCTGAAGGGTGAGGGACAGGATATTCCGTTTGAAACGTTTCTTGGGTTTAAGGGAGATAAAGTTCCCGATATTGACTTGAACTTCTCCGGGGAATATCAGCCAGTCGCACATAATTATACGAAAGTACTGTTTGGTGAGAAAAGTGTATTCCGTGCTGGAACCATCGGTACGGTTGCGGAGAAAACGGCCTTTGGCTTTGCGAAGAAATATGAAGAGGCGCATCATAAAAAATGGCGCGGGGCCGAGCTGAACAGGCTGGCTTCCGGCTGTACGGGCGTCAAACGCAGCACCGGACAGCATCCGGGCGGGATCGTCGTCGTTCCCGATTATATTGAGGTTGAGGACATTACACCGGTACAATTCCCGGCTGATGATACAAGCTCGGAATGGAAAACGACGCATTTTGATTATCATGCTTTTGACGCGAACTTGCTCAAGCTCGATATTCTGGGCCATGATGATCCGACCATGATGAGAATGCTTCAGGATTTGACCGGTGTCGACCCAACAACGATTCCGATGAATGATCCGAAGGTCATGAGCATGTTTAATTCCACAGAGGCGCTTGGTGTAACGCCGCAGCAAATCCGTACTCCTGTCGCAACCTATGGGGTACCCGAGATGGGAACCAAGTTTGTACGCCAAATGCTAGTGGAATCACAGCCGACTTCCTTTGCCGATTTGCTGCAAATTTCCGGTTTGTCCCACGGTACGGGCGTATGGCTGGGTAACGCGCAGGATTTGATCAAGAACAATACCTGCAACATCAAGACCGTAATCGGTTGCCGGGATGATATCATGCTATTCCTGATCTACAAGGCGGGGATGGATGCAAGTCTAGCCTTTAAAATTACGGAGAGCGTGCGTAAGGGAAAAGGGCTTAGTGCGGAATGGATCGAGGAAATGAAGAAATGCAAGGTACCGCAATGGTACATTGATTCCTGCCTCAAGATCCAGTATATGTTTCCAAAGGCGCATGCCGCAGCCTATGTTATTTCAGCAGTGCGGACCGCCTATTTCAAGCTGTACCATCCGATTGAATATTATGCGACCTATTTCTCGGTACGCGCAGCCGATTTTGATATTGAGCTGTGTTGTCAGGGGTATGATGCCATCGCGCGGAAAATTGTCGAAATCGAGCAGCTCGGTTTTCAGGCTCCGCCTAAGGAAAAAGGGATGCTTCCGATCCTGGAAATGGCGTTGGAAATGACAGCACGCGGCTTCAGTTTCAAGACGATTGATTTGTATCGTTCTGAAGCTACGCGCTTCAAGGTAGACGGAGATTCGCTCATTCCTCCGTTCGGGGCGCTTCAGGGGATTGGTGACAACGCGGCGCGTAACATCGCAGCCTCCCGTGAGCAGGGTGAATTTTTGTCTGTCGAAGATTTTCAGCAAAAATCGAAGGCCAGTAAAACGATTGTCGAAATGCTGTCCCAGATGGGTTGTTTCCGCGGACTGCCAGAGAGCAATCAGCTGTCTCTGTTTTAAATGTAATCCTAGTAGTCAAGCTCTGGCACTTGTCACATAACTACGGTTATGTTATAATTTTTTTGGTAATCATGGAGATAAAACCGTTGCTTAAAGAGTGGGGAAACCCACTCTTTACTGTTTGATATACAGTTACAACGTGAAAAGACGATTTTTGGGCAGGAACCGGTACGCCGGTTTATTTGCAGTGAGCCCAAAATGAACATTACATCAAATGAAAATGGAAAATGTCGGTGATGGAGAAGCATTGTCCATGGCAATGGGGCGTCTCTTTTTCACCACAGGAAAGTTTACTTTTGGAGGTTATAATCTTTGAGCACACCAAAGATCAAGTCAGTAGTTGAAGAAATGGCCCAACCTTACCTCGATGAGCATGGTTTTGAACTGGTCGATGTCGAGTATGTCAAAGAGGGCAGCAATTGGTTTCTTCGCGTTTTTGTAGACAAAGACGGAGGAATTGATCTGGACGACTGTAGTATGATCAGTGAATACCTGGGTCAAAAGCTGGACGAAAATGACCCTGTTTCTACAGCGTATTTTCTGGAAGTGTCTTCACCAGGCGCTGAAAGACCGCTGAAAAAAGCAGAAGACGTAACCAAAGCGGTAGGCAAAAATGTATTCGTTACTACATACGAGCCGATCAACGGCCTGAAGGAATTTGAAGGTCGTTTGCTTTCTTTTGAAGATGGGGAACTTACCGTTCAGAGCGGACAAAAGAAGCATGCCATACCTTACGACAAGGTGGCTGGAGCCAGGCTCGCGATCATATTTTAATTCGGATTTGACCGTTGCTGTTTGACATGTACTTCATGTTTTTTGCCTCGTGTGCCGACCAGGACGCAGGTGCATCAATTGAAAGGGGGAGCAGTAATCCATGAGTATGGATTTTATTGAAGCAATGAACGAGTTGGAACGGGAAAAGGGGATCAGCAAGGATGTGCTGTTTGAGGCCATTGAAGCAGCCTTGATTTCCAGCTACAAACGGAATTTCAACACTGCACAAAATGTGCGTGTCGATATGAACCGCAACTCGGGCGTCATTAAGGTATATGCCCGCAAGCTGATCGTTGAGGAGGTATTGGATCCTCGCACCGAGATTTCGTTGCCAGCGGCCCGTGAGATTAACCCGCATTTTCAGCTGGAGGATATTGCTGAGATTGAAGTTACTCCTCGTGATTTTGGACGGATTGCCGCACAAACAGCGAAGCAGGTCGTAACCCAGCGTATCCGTGAAGCGGAGCGGGGATTGATCTACAACAAGTTTGTGGACAAGGAAGAGGATATTGTAACAGGGACCGTACAACGTCAGGACCCGCGTAATATTTATATTGACCTGGGTAAGGTGGAGGCGGTTCTCCCGTTGGGCGAGTTGATGCCTAATGAGAAATTCAGTCATCTGGACCGGATTAAGGCTTATATTACCAAGGTAGAGAATACGACCAAAGGGCCGCAAATCATGTTGTCCCGCTCACATCCAGGTCTGCTTAAGCGTTTGTTCGAACTCGAGGTGCCGGAAATTTTTGACGGTGTCGTTGAGATTCGTTCTGTAGCGCGTGAAGCAGGCTTCCGTTCTAAAATCGCAGTTCATTCCCGCAATGCCGAAGTAGATCCGGTCGGTTCTTGTGTAGGACCGAGAGGAACGCGGGTGCAGACGATTGTGAATGAGTTGCGTGGTGAAAAAATCGACATTGTGCGTTATTCCGATAATGTTGACGAGTATGTGGCTAATGCGCTGAGCCCGTCTAAGGTGCTTGAGGTGCAGGTGTTTGAAGAAGAAAAAATGGCGCGTGTCATCGTGCCGGATTATCAGCTTTCTCTAGCCATTGGTATCAAAGGGCAAAATGCCCGCCTTGCTGCCAAGCTTACTGGCTGGAAAATTGATATCAAGAGCGAAACGCAGGCGGAGGAAGAACTCGGCAGACCGAGAACATCCACCGATGAAATGCATCAGGATTCCGTTTCTGTAGATTAAACGGAGTGTAGGGGGGTTAATGCATGAAACAGAGAAAGATACCTTTGCGTAAGTGTGTGGCCTGTCATGAAATGATGCCTAAGAAGCAGTTGATCCGTGTCGTCAAAACCCCTGAAGACGAAGTGCTGATTGACTTGACTGGCAAAAAGTCGGGACGCGGCGCTTACTTGTGCGGCAAAGCCGCCTGCTTCAAGCTTGCTCAAAAAAGCAAGGCACTGGATCGAGCATTGAAGCACTCGGTTCATCCTGATATTTATGAGCAGCTAAGTCGTGATTTTGCTGCCGTCGAGGAAGAATTCCTGGCGGCACAAGGCAGCGTGCCGGATGAATAAGGCGCTGTCTGGATTAGGCCTTGCTATGAGAGCTGGCAAGCTGCTAACAGGTGATGAGATCGTTTATAAAGCGATCAGGTCTTCAGAAGCCAAGCTGGTCATTCTTGCGAAAGATGCTTCAATGAATACTCAAAAGAAATTCCGCGACAAATGCGGGACGTACAAAATCCCCTTATTGATAGGATTTGACCGGGAAAGCTTGGGAAGCAGTATCGGCAAGCCTGAACGGGTTGTGCTGGCTGTGACGGATCAAGGATTCGCGAAATTGATCAAGAAACATGCGGGGATAATGTCGGAGGTGGAGTATATTGAGTAAACAAGAAAGCAAAGACAAAGTGCGGGTATACGAATACGCCAAATCGTTGAACATGAGCAGCAAAGAAATTATCACCATTCTTAAACGGCTGGATATTCCCGTGAACAACCATATGAGCGTCATGGAACACGATGTCGTGGGTAAAGTGGAAAAATTTTTTAAGGATATTAAATCCAATGCTGCGGCCAAGCAAGGCGGAGCAGGCACGGTGCAAGTAAGCTCGAACCAGGCCGGTTCAAGCCACGATATTAATCATTCAACTGAGCAAACCAAAAATCAACAGGAAAAGCAGGTAAGTATGAATAGGACAAACAACAACCAAAACAGTAACCGAAGCAGCGCTCCAAAAGCGCAAGGCAGTCAGCAGGGCGGTCAAAACCGCAGTCAACAGAGTACAAGCAGACCAAGTGGACAACAAGGCAGTCAGAACCGCAGTGGCGGCCAGCAACAGGGAGGACAACAGCGCCCAAGTACTAACACGGGTTCACGTCCTCAAGGCAGCCAAAGCACCAACTCACGTCCACAAGGGAGCAGTCAAGGTGGTACGGCAGTAAGAACGACATCATCCACGGGAAGCAGTAATGCAAACCGTAGCGGTGGTGGCAACCGTACAGGCAACAACTCCAATAACGGCACTAACCGTTCCGGTCAAGGTCGTTTTGACGATAACCGTCAAGGCGGAGGACGCGGAGGTAATGGTGGTCGTGGTGGCAATAACCGCGGTGGTAGCAATCGTGGTGGGAAATTCAACAATCGTGGCAGAGGTCAACAACAGGAGCGCCGCGAGAAGATCGACAATACGCCTAAGAAGATCATTGTGCGCGGTGAGATGACAGTAGGCGAAACAGCGAAGCTTCTCCACAAGGATGCGTCGGAAGTTATCAAAAAGCTGATCACACTCGGAACGATGGCGACCATTAACCAGGAACTGGATATGGATACTATCCTTCTGCTTGCCGGAGATTTCGGTGTAGAAGTAGAAGTGAAAATTCCGGTCGAAGAGGATCGCTTTGAAACAGTGGAAGAAAACGATGATCCAGAGCTTCTGAAAGCACGTCCACCTGTTGTTACCATTATGGGTCACGTCGATCATGGTAAAACAACTTTATTGGATGCTATTCGCTCCACTAATGTGACGGGCGGCGAAGCTGGTGGTATTACACAGCATATCGGTGCATACCAAGTTGAAATCAACAGCAAAAAAATCACTTTCCTGGATACACCGGGTCACGAAGCATTTACGGCTATGCGTGCTCGTGGTGCTCAAGTTACGGATATGACGATCATTGTTGTTGCAGCTGACGACGGCGTTATGCCACAGACAGTTGAAGCTATTAACCACGCGAAGGCAGCTGGCCTGCCGATTATCGTGGCTGTGAACAAGATCGACAAACCGGATGCAAATCCGGATAAAGTGAAGCAAGAATTGACCGAGTATGAATTGGTTCCTGAAGAGTGGGGCGGCGATACGATTTTCGTTAACGTTTCCGCGAAACAGAGAATGGGACTTGAAGATCTGCTCGAAATGATCTTGCTCGTAGCTGAAGTGAATGAGTACAAAGCAAACCCAGACAAACGGGCACGTGGTACGATCATCGAGGCTGAGCTGGATAAAGGCCGCGGTTCCGTAGCTCGTATCCTTGTTCAGAACGGTACCCTGAAAGTCGGCGATGCTTTCGTAGCAGGTAACTGTTTCGGACGTGTACGTGCCATGGTTAACGACAAAGGCCGCCGTCTTAAGGAAGCGGGTCCTTCCACACCGGTTGAAATCACTGGTTTGACAGAAGTGCCACTTGCTGGCGATCCGTTCATGGTGTTCGAGGATGAGCGCAAAGCTCGTGCTATCGCTGATAGACGTGCGATTACGCAGCGTCAGTCCGATCTGGGCAGCAACACCCGCGTAACGCTGGATGACCTGTTCCAGCACATCAAGGATGGCGAGATGAAAGATCTGAACGTCATTATCAAGGGTGATGTGCAAGGTTCCGTCGAAGCACTGAAAGGCTCCTTGAACAAGATTGAAGTTGAAGGTGTACGTGTTAAAATTCTTCACAGCGGTGCAGGTGCAATTACCGAATCCGATATTATTTTGGCTGCGGCTTCCAATGCCATTGTGATTGGTTTTAACGTTCGTCCGGATAATCAGGCGAAATCTACAGCTGAAGCAGAAAAAGTGGACATTCGTCTGCACCGCGTCATTTACAATGTCATTGAAGAAATCGAGCAAGCCATGAAAGGCATGTTGGATCCTGAATATAAAGAAAATGTAATTGGGCATGCTGAAGTTCGTAATGTGTTTAAAGTAACTAAGGTTGGTACGATTGCCGGTTGTATGGTGACGTCCGGTAAAATTGCCCGTTCAGCAGAAGCACGCCTGATACGTGATGGCATTGTTATTTTTGAAGGTAAAATCGACTCACTGAAACGCTTTAAGGACGACGCAAAAGAAGTTGCCCAAGGTTACGAATGCGGTATTACCCTTGATGGCTATAATGATGTTAAGGAACTCGACATTATTGAAGCGTTCGTCATGGAAACAGTGGAGCGCTAACGGCAGAGAGGTGAGCATCCATGGCTAAAATACGTACAGGTCGGGTTGGCGAGCAGATTAAGAAAGAGCTGAGCCAACTCATACAGACCGAATTAAAAGATCCCCGTATCGGTTTTATTACGGTAACGGGTGTCGATCTGACAAACGATTTGTCCCAAGCGAAAATCTATTTGAGCGTGCTTGGGGATGAGGAGCAAAAAACTTCTTCCCTGAAAGCATTGGACAAAGCGAACGGTTATCTTCGTTCTGAACTTGGCAAACGGATACGGCTCCGCCATATTCCTGAGCTGATTTTCAAAATTGACGAATCTATCGCTTATGGCAGCCGGATTGAAAAGCTGTTAAGTGATATTGACAAGGATGAAAAATAGCAAGAGCCAGTTTATCCGAAGGAACTATGAACTGAATGTAAAGGAGACGGCAATGCATACCTATGAACAGGCGCTTCAACAAGCGAAGGAATTTATTCTGGAGCATGATGATTACCTGATCGTATCGCATGTACAGCCGGACGGAGACGCAGTCAGCTCCACCATAACGGTGGGCTGGCTTCTCTCATGTCTGGGGAAGAAATTTACCATGCTGAATGAGGGACCTATCCCGAAGCGCATGGATTTTTTATGGCATGCCGATGAGATTATGGATATGAGCCAGCAACCGCCGGAACGAAAATACAACCGGATTATTTGCGTGGATTGTGCAGATTTCCGTCGTGTTGGTCTGACAGAGCAGTTTTTTGCGGAAGATGCTATCATTTTGAATATTGATCATCATCCAACGAATGATGCCTATGGCACAGTTAATGTGATTAAGTCGGATGCTGCGGCAACGGCAGAAATTCTTTTTGATTTACTGGAAAAGTTTGCGATCAACTGGGACGTTGAAGTGGCGACGGCTGTATATACCGGGCTGCTGACGGACACAGGTGGCTTCAGGTATTCGAACACTTCACCCAAGGTTATGTCTACGGTGTCACGGTTGCTCGCTTATGGTGTAGACGGTCCTTACCTCTCCGAAAGTCTGCTGGAAGAGATGACCTTCCCGCAAATGAAGGTGCTGACCAGAGCGTTGCAAACGCTTGAAATTTCGAAGGATGGTAAAATCGCCTGGGTGGTTGTAACCCCTGACGATATGAAGGATTGCGGAGCTGTTAATGAGGATTTGGAAGGTATCGTCAATTATCCGAGAAATATTCGCGGCGTTGAAGTAGGTATTTTCTTTAAAGTGATTAGTGATCAAGCGGTCAAAGCCAGTCTGAGATCGGCAGGTAATGTTAACGTAGCTGCGCTTGCCCAGTCATTTGGAGGCGGGGGGCATGTACGTGCTGCCGGTTGCCGTCTGGAGGGTAAGCTGGAGGATATTATTGAGGTCGTTGTAGGGCGGGTGAAGGCCGAACTATGAAGCCGATAAAGCAGGAACAAGCAAATTGGGAAGGCGTGCTACCCGTCTACAAACCCGCTGGATTCACCTCTCATGATGTGGTGGCCAAGGCTCGCCGTTTGCTGGGAATGAAGCGAATCGGACATACTGGAACACTTGATCCTCAGGTGACGGGCGTGCTGCCGTTGTGTCTGGGACGTGCTACCCGTGTAGTTGAATACATGCAGGAGCTACCTAAGGAATACCATGCAACGTTACGCTTGGGGATTGCCACAGATACGGAGGACCTTACGGGTACAATTACTGAAGAGTGTGACCGTCCGGTAGAGGTTACAGAAGGGGAATCGAAAGAGGTTCTGGAGCGTTTTGTCGGTACGATTTCCCAAGTGCCGCCAATGTACTCTGCGCTCAAAGTGGATGGCAAACGTCTATACGAGCTGGCCCGAGAAGGCAAAACCGTGGAGCGTAAAAGCCGTGAAGTGACTATTTACGAGCTGGAAATGACGGGATTCGCGGAGACGGGATCCCATGTGGATATTTCTTTTCGTGCATTATGCTCCAAAGGAACTTATATTCGTACGCTATGCGTCGATATCGGCCGCGCATTGGGATATCCTTCGACGATGGTCAAGCTGGAACGAACCATGTCTGCGGGGATTCCTGCAGATCGTTGTTTAACATTTGAAGAAATTGAATGCTACGTAGCGGATGGTAGCCTGGGTGAGCGACTTATTGCCACTGATGAGGCCATTGACTATATGCCTGATCATACGGTAGCCGAAGTGAAGGCTGCTGCTGCTCTTCAAGGTCAGCGTTTGTCACTAAGCATGATTTCACCGCCTGTGACGGACAGCCAGCCCTTCCGTTTGTATAAAGAGGATCGAACGTTTTTGGGCATATATGGACGGGATGAATCAGGGGCTATCGCGCCAATTAAAGTTTTTTTACCTTGAATTGTGCTATAATTTTGACGAAGTTAGTCAAATGATGTGAAATGCAGGTGAAATAATATGATTACCGTATCGTTATCTTATCCATTGACCGATGAGCTTTTGCGCCAATGGGGACGTTCACAGGTCACGGCGATCGGTCAGTTTGACGGTCTTCATCTTGGACACGCAAGTGTCATACGCAAGGCTGTCGAGCTGGCTCGGGAACAGAAAGTGCCAGTATCTGTTATGACATTTCATCCTCACCCGAAGGAAGTCATGAAAAAAGGCGACTATGAAGGCTATTTGACCCCGCTTGAGGACAAGCAGGATATTTTAGCCGATATGGGTGTGGACGTGCTTTATATTTTGAGATTTGACGAGGACTTTTCCAAAGTCAGCCCTGAGGCGTTCATCACGGACATCCTGCTTCCATTGCAGATTCAAACAGCAATAGTGGGCTTTGATTTCCGGTTTGGCTACCGGGGAGCCGGACATGAGCATACACTTCGGGAGCTGGGAGGAGAACGAATGTCCGTCCACACCGTACCGCCATTCGAGCTGGATGGAGAAAAAGTGAGTAGCTCCGGCATCCGACGTGCCTTGCATACAGGAGATTTAACGCATGCCTCTCGCTGGCTGGGACGCCCATATCGCATTCGGGGCACCGTAATGGATGGAGAGAAGCGAGGACGTACCATCGGCTTCCCGACAGCCAATCTCAAGCTGGATGATACTTACGTAATTCCAGTCAAGGGTGTATATGCTGTGAGGGCACTGGTAGGTAATCGTTGGGTATGCGGGGTAATGAATGTAGGAGTTAAGCCTACTTTTCATGAAGGTGTGCTGAATCCGTCGTTTGAGGTTCATCTGTTTGATTTTGATCAGCAGATTTATGGTGAGCCTGTCCTTGTTGAGCTTCATCATTACATTCGTCCTGAGCGCAAATTCTCTTCAGTGGACGAGCTGATTACCCAGATTGGCAATGACGTACAAACGGCTAAAAAGCTGTTAGGCTAATTTATTTACATAAGACAGGCGCTGTGTTATACTGACTTATGTTGTGTAAACAACGATGAACCTTGGCTTGGTTGTCTGCTTTCACCGGCGGCTACGAGGCTAATGGCGATTATAATGAAGGAGGTGAACAGGATGGCATTGACTCAAGAGCGTAAACAGCAATTGATCGAGGAGTACAAAACTCATGAATCCGATACAGGATCTGCTGAGGTACAAATCGCTATCCTTACTGAAAACATCGTTAACTTGCAAAGCCACTTTCGTTCGCATAAGAAAGACCATCACTCCCGCCGCGGGTTGTTGAAAATGGTCGGTCAGCGTCGTAAACTTTTGGCTTACCTGAAGAAGACTGATGTTAAACGTTACAGTGCGTTGATCGAGCGTCTCGGACTGCGTCGTTAATTTTCAGACATGTAATGAGAAAAGAAGCCTGGTTGTTCACCGCTTGTCCCTGCTAAGGCGACGGCGGACAGCAGCCGGGTTCTTTTTTGAAGTAAGGAATTATTTTTGACGTACAGATCCTTTAGAAGTGCGAGTCTAGTAAGGTTCTGGTGCTTATAATGCATAGGGCTTCTTATGAATTAGGCCCGCGCAGGAAATACTGGATATGTATAGAACTTTTACAATGGAATGAAATGGAGGGATACCATGGAGCAACGTGTAGAAATGCAGCTCGGCGGAAGAAAGTTGGTGCTGGAAACAGGACGTCTTGCGAAACAGGCCAATGCGGCAGTTAAAGTAAGCTATGGCGAAACGGTTGTTCTCTGTACCGTGACCGCTTCCAATGCACCGAAAGATTTGGACTTTTTTCCGCTGACGGTGAACTATGAGGAAAGATTGTATGCTGTGGGAAAAATCCCAGGCGGATTTATTAAACGGGAAGGACGCCCGAGTCAAAAAGCGATTTTGTCCAGCCGTCTGACAGACCGTCCGATTCGCCCATTGTTCCCGGAAGGCTTCCGGAATGATGTACAGGTATTAAACCTGGTGATGAGTGTCGATCAGGATTGTGAGCCGGAAATTGCAGCGATGATCGGAACCTCGGCAGCGCTTAGTATTTCGGACGTACCTTTTAACGGACCGATTGGTGGAGTTGCTGTAGGCCGTGTGGACGGACAATTCGTGATTAACCCGGACATTGCGCAGCAGGATGCAAGCGATCTGTACCTGGTTGTAGCCGGAACAAAAGATGCTATCATGATGGTAGAAGCGGAAGGTAACGAAATTCCGGAAGAAGTCATGCTGGAAGCAATCATGTTTGGACATGACGAGATCAAGAACATTGTGGCAGTCATTGAGCAACTGGTTCAAGTGGCAGGTAAAGAAAAAATGCAGGTTAAACTGCATGCTGTCAATGAAAAAGTGAACAACGAAGTTCGTGCTTATGCAGCCGAACGTTTGGTGGAAGCCGTCAAAATTGTAGAAAAACATGCTCGTCAAGAGGCGATTGATGCAGTCAACGAAGATACGGTTGCACACTTTGAAGCACAATACATAGAGACGCCTGAGCTTTTGAAAGACGTGAGCGAAGTTCTCTATGATATCGTTAAAGAAGAAGTCCGTCGTCTGATTACGCATGATAAAGTGCGTCCTGACGGTCGTAAGCTTGACGAGATTCGTCCGATCGAAAGCGACACGAGCATTCTGCCGCGTACGCATGGCTCGGGCTTGTTCACACGCGGTCAAACGCAAGCGCTTAGCGTTTGTACACTTGGCGCATTGGGTGATGTACAAATTTTGGACGGCATTGATTTGGAAGAAACGAAGCGTTTCATGCATCATTACAATTTCCCTCCATTCAGTGTAGGCGAGGCTCGTCCTTTGCGTGCGCCGGGTCGTCGTGAAATTGGACATGGTGCTCTTGGTGAGCGTGCGCTTTCCAAAGTCATTCCTTCTGAAACTGAATTTCCATATACGATTCGTCTCGTTTCCGAAGTACTGGAATCGAATGGCTCGACTTCCCAGGCTAGTATTTGCGCAAGCACACTGGCTATGATGGATGCGGGTGTACCGATCAAGGCTCCGGTTGCAGGTGTAGCGATGGGATTGATCAAGGACGGGGATCATGTTTCCGTGTTGACCGATATCCAGGGCATGGAAGATCACCTGGGTGATATGGACTTTAAAGTGGCTGGTACAGCAGAAGGCGTAACTGCTATTCAAATGGATATCAAGATTAACGGTATCGACCGTAACATTTTGCAGGATGCGCTCAATCAAGCCAGAGAAGGACGTCTGTTCATTCTTAGCAAAATGATGGAAGCCATCCAGACGCCGCGTGAGCAATTGTCTCCATATGCGCCGAAAATTATGACGATGCACATTAACCCGGATAAAATCCGTGATGTTATTGGTGCGGGTGGTAAAATCATTAACAAAATCATCGAAGAAACCGGCGTAAAAATTGATATCGAACAAGATGGTCGTGTATTCATCGCTTCCACAAACCAAGAGATGAATGAAAAGGCGCGTTCCATTATTGAAGGTATCGTGAAAGAAGTCGTGATCGGAGAGATTTATATCGGCACAGTGAAACGGATTGAAAAATTCGGTGCGTTCGTCGAAATTTTGCCGGGCAAGGACGGTCTGGTTCATATTTCCCAACTGTCTACTGAACGTGTAGCCAAAGTTGAGGATGTAGTTGCTATTGGAGATACGATTACGGTGAAAGTAACCGAAATTGATCAACAAGGCCGTGTCAATTTGTCCCGCAAAGCGGTTCTGACGGCTGAGGCTCCTGCGAAGTCCTAGTACCTGCGTACAGCGGATCGCTATAACAGGAGTACTGTTCGTTTTTTACAGAGCACTCGGGATTAGAATAGCATCGTTTAAGTTTTTGGAAAGAGGCAGAGCTACGTTTCTGGCTCTTTTTTCATACATATGCACAAGCTGTGTCGAAGTGGGCTTCCAGGGGCTTGCTGCGTCATAGTTCTTGTCCTCCCTGCATACAATGTGGACAAACGGGCGGGAGGATGAAGGGATCATGAGAAAGGCAAAGAGAGCAGCGTGGGTTATAGCCAGTCTGGCCATTACGCTGGTGATTGGACAGTTTAGCGGGGTACGTGAGTATGTAAGTCAGCTACGCGCCGGATACAGCACGGAAACGAGTGAGCCCGAGGCTGTACCAACGATGGCGGTCGCGGCTTTACCTGATAATGCACTCATGCAGCGACTGCGATCAGAGGCTGCCCAGCAAAGACGAGAGCCGGTTGATGCCAAAATCGATCGGGTATGGAAGGCTATTCCCGGCTATAACGGCTTGGAGGTTGACCTGGATGCGACTTATCGTAAAGCAATTGCGGCTCCAGATCGACCCATACAGTATGTATACCGGCAGCTTGCGCCCAAGGTACATTTGAACCAGCTTGGTAATGTCCCGATTTACCGGGGAAATCCCGAGAAGCCGATGGTTTCTTTCATGATCAATGTGGCCTGGGGAAACGAGTATATTGTGCCTATACTGGATACGCTGGATCAGGAAAAGGTCAAGGCTACGTTTTTTTTCGATGGTAGCTGGCTGAAAAAAAATCCTGAACTGGCTAAAGAAATTCAAAAAAGAGGACATGAGCTTTCGAACCATGCATACTCCCATCCGAATATGAGCCGCCTGAGCAGGGAAAGAGCTACACAGGAAATAGAGAAGACACAAGTGCTTCTTCAGGACATTTTAGGTGTGAAAAATAGTTGGTTTGCACCGCCGTCTGGCGATTTTAATCAGGAAACTGTCGATTTAGCAGCAGGTATGGGGCTTAAAACAGTGCTGTGGACATTGGATACAGTGGACTGGAGGCATCCTTCACCGGAATCGGTAATTGCTAAAATCAGCAGCAAGGTCGAATCGGGATCACTGATTTTGATGCATCCGACAGATTCTTCATCGGCAGCTCTCAAAGGTATGATTCGTGCCATTCGCAGCAAGGGACTGGTACCTGGAACCGTCAGTCAGACGCTTTCCCCTGATCGGCAGCTACCTGCTCCGGTTGAGTGAACGTCTTTTTTCTGTTAGGATTGAACATTATGGCAAAGTTTGCAATTCAGTTTAGGAGGGCCAATCATGGAAAGAATTCAACTCAAAAACGGCCTAAGAGTGGTCATTGAAAAAATTCCAACCGTGCGTTCGGTTTCTTTCGGCATATGGGTTAAAACCGGCTCCCGAAATGAAACCCCGGACAATAACGGTATTTCTCATTTTATTGAACACATGCTTTTCAAAGGAACAGAGCGTTTTGACGCGAAGGAAATTGCCGAGCAATTTGACGCCATCGGAGGAAATGTTAATGCATTCACTTCGAAGGAATATACGTGCTATTATGCAAAAGTGCTGGATGAGCATCTGCCGATTGCGGTTGATGTACTGTCCGATATGTTTTTTAATTCTAAATTAGATCATGAAGAGCTGGCAAAAGAGAAGAACGTGATCCTGGAGGAAATCTCTATGTACGAGGACACACCGGACGATATGGTGCATGATCTCTTATCACGCGCAGCTTATGGCGACCATCCGCTGGCTTACCCCATTCTCGGTACCGAAAAGCATTTATTAGCTATGGACAGCTCCCATCTCAGCAATTATATGAAAGAACACTATACAATCGACAATACGGTCATCAGTGTGGCTGGTAATATTGATGATAGTCTGGTAGAGCTGCTGGA
The DNA here is from genome assembly GCF_000520815.1 of Paenibacillus maysiensis. Lineage (GTDB taxonomy): Bacteria > Bacillota > Bacilli > Paenibacillales > Paenibacillaceae > Paenibacillus > Paenibacillus maysiensis. The sequence goes on from NZ_ASRY01000267.1 coordinate 73,425, forward strand.
GCGTCACTTTGGGCACTTTGATAACCATGGAACTGCTTCGCTTCTGACGGTGCCTGCGTTTAACGGTGAGCTCTTGTATCATGAAAAGGCAACGGAGCAGAATCATATTTGCTTGTCCCTGCCCGGATTTGCAACAGGTGACGATCTCCAGTATGCTATGGTATTGCTGAACAACGCGATCGGCGGCGGTATGAGCTCACGTCTATTTCAGGAAATTCGGGAAAAGCGCGGACTGGCTTATTCGGTCTATTCCTACCATAGCTCCCATGCGGACAGTGGTATGTTCACGATCTATGCAGGTACGGCTCCTAAGCAAACAAAGGACGTGCTGGATTTGACGCTGGAGCTTTTACGAGATGTGGCTGTCAAGGGACTGGACGATAACGAGCTTCGTAAGGGCAAGGAGCAGTTAAAAGGAAGTCTGATTTTAAGCCTTGAGGGCACAGGAAGCCGGATGAATCGTCTTGGGAAAAATGAGTTGATGTTAGGGCAGCATTACACGCTGGATCAAATGATCGAACACATTGAGCAAGTGACAGCCGATGATGTGAACAAGGTACTGGACCGGATGTTCTCGGAGCCGTTTGCCCTGTCGATGGTTGGAGCGAGTGATTCAGCGGTTAAGGATATGAGGAGGGACTATTTTGTTAACTTACGTGGAAATAAACAGATTTGAGGGCAATGAGGATATCGAGCTGCCCCGTAAAATGTCAGAGCTTGCATCCGGGTTTGACCTGTATGCTGCGGTGCAGGAGGACTTAGTACTGGAACCAGGCAAGCGTTGTCTTGTTCCAACCGGATTGGCTATAGCAATGCCAGCAGGACTGGAGGCACAAATCCGTCCGCGCAGCGGACTGGCTCTCAAGCATGGTATTACCTGTCTCAACACACCGGGCACCATTGATGCGGATTATCGTGGGGAGATTAAGGTACTGCTTATCAATTTGGGCGAGGAACCATTCACGATTACGCGTAATGAGCGAATTGCACAAATGGTATTTCAGGCTGTACCTGAGGTAGAGCTGAAGCAGGTAGACCATTTGTCTGAAACGGTGCGTGGTGCTGGAGGCTTCGGCCATACCGGTCGCTAAGTTCACAGTTACTTTTAAACGGCTGAATGTCACGGTATTAATCAGCATTTTGGAGAATGTAACGGAATTGTCGATTTTAAAGCTGGAGCATAAATAGCATATGAAAATGGATACACATGAAAGCCGTCCCGAATAGGGGCGGTTTTTGTATTTCTTCACCTATCTATGGGTGCCTGCATAGACTAAAGCATATCGTGTCTCGGAAAGGAGTGATCCGGATGCTAACAGGAATACGCATCGTTGTATTGGGGGGCGATGCGAGGCAGCTTGAGGTAATCCGCAAATGTGTAGACATGGATGCTACCATCAGCGTGGTCGGTTTTGACCAGCTTGAAGAGCCGCTCAAAGGAGCGTCACGGGAGTCGTTGTCTGTTAAGCTGCTGGAATCGGCAGATGCGCTAGTGTTGCCAGTGGTGGGATGCGATGAGGAAGGAAATGTGAATGCACTTTTCGGAGCGCAAAAGCTGCAGTTTCTGAATGAGCACGCCGCTGCTCTTCCGCCACACTGCGTCGTATATACGGGGATGGCGCGGACGTACTTAAAAGAAATTTGTGCCAGACATGATTTAAAGCTGGTGGAGCTGTTGGAAAGAGACGATGTGGCCATATATAACTCAATACCTACGGCGGAAGGCGCACTGATGATGGCGATTCAGCATACGGATTTTACGATTCATGGTGCAAATTGTGTGGTTCTGGGCATGGGACGGACTGGATTTACCATGGCAAGGGCGCTACAAGGATTGGGAGCCAGAGTGAAGGTCGGGGTACGTCGGGCGGAGGATGCGGCAAGAGCGGTGGAAATGGGCTGGAAGCCTTTTATGACAAGGGATTTGGCGGATGAGACTCAGGGGGTTGACTTGATTTTTAATACGATACCCTCTATGATTATCACAGCGCAAATCCTGTCTAAAATGCCACAGAGCTCCGTGATTATTGACCTTGCTTCCGCCCCGGGCGGATGTGATTTCCGTTTTGCGGAAAAGCGTGGAATCACGGCAATGCTCGCCCCCGGCCTTCCCGGTATTGTCGCTCCCAAAACTGCTGGTGCCATTATAGCGAATACGCTGGTGCAGTTGTTAATGGAAGATAATCCTGATCGGGGGGATGCGTAATGAGTTGGCAAGGGAAAACGGTAGGTTATGCAATTACAGGCTCACACTGCACATTTGAAGAGGTTATGCCTGTGATACAGCGTTTTGTTGACGAGGGTGCGAAGGTCGTTCCCATTATATCCAATACGGTATTAACAACGGATACCCGCTTCGGTACTTCTCAAAGTTGGCAAAAACAGTTGAAAGATATAACAGGGAATGATATCATTTCTACAATTGTGGAGGCTGAGCCACTAGGTCCCTCCCAAATACTCGATGTACTGGTGATTGCACCTTTGACGGGGAATTCGATGAGTAAGCTGGCGAACGCCATGACAGACAGTCCGGTTCTGATGGCTGCCAAGGCGCAATTACGCAACGGTCGTCCGCTTCTTTTGGCTATATCAACCAATGATGGACTTGGTCTGAATGCTGCGAATATCGCCAAGTTACTGGTAGCTAAAAATATCTTTTTTGTGCCATTCGGACAGGACAATCCAGTTAAAAAGCCCAATTCACTTGTGGCTGCCATGGAGTTGATTCCGGAAGCTGCTTACGCCGCTGTGCAGGGCAAACAGCTTCAACCGATGATTGTGGAACGCAAGACCCCATGATGTACTATAGTTAACTGCTGAGCATCCCTCGCCTAGAAGATGATCCGATGATGCATCGGGTCTGATTTCTTGTTGGCATTGGATGCTTTCAGAATAAAAAAATGGATTTTTAGTCGAGAAGGGGAGATATACCAGATGAGCAATAGAAAGTTTAATGTAGCTGTCGTTGGAGCGACAGGCGCTGTAGGAGAACAAATCGTAAGTCTGCTGGAAAAACGGGATTTTCCTGTAGATAAAATTAAATTTCTTTCTTCGCCTCGTTCTGCCGGCACTTTAATTAGCTTTAAAGGTCAGCAAATTCCAGTAGAGATTGCAACCCCCGACAGCTTTGAAGGAATCGACATTGCCTTGTTCAGCGCAGGCGGAGACGTAAGTAAGGAACTGGCACCACATGCTGTTCGTCATGGTGCGGTTTGCATTGACAACACAAACGCTTTCCGCATGGACCCTACAGCTCCTCTTGTCGTTCCTGAGGTGAACAGCGACAAAATTGCCGAGCATCAAGGGATTATTGCCAACCCGAACTGCTCCACCATCCAGATGGTAGCTGCATTGAAACCATTATATGATCAGTATGGCATTTCCCGTATCATCGTATCCACATATCAAGCGGTGTCCGGGGCTGGAAGTCGTGCCATTGATGAACTGAATCGTCAAAGTGCAGCGATCCTTAACGGTGAAGAAGTACAGCCAGATCTGCTGCCAGTTGGCTCATTGCCGGTGAAGCATCAGATCGCTTTCAATGCTATTCCGCAAATCGACAAATTCCAGGACAACGGCTATACACTGGAAGAAATGAAAATGGTTCGTGAAACGAAAAAAATATTAAATGATGAATCCGTGGACGTAACAGCAACGTGTGTACGTATTCCTGTCGTATACGGACACTCGGAATCCGTCTATGTAGAGCTTAAAAAAGATTATGATTTGGAAGAAATCCGCAATCTGCTTGCTTCGGCACCGGGTGTAACACTGGTAGACGATCCTGCTGCACAGCTCTATCCGCTGGCATCCGAAGCCGCAGGGAAACCTGACGTATTCGTAGGACGTGTACGCCGTGATTTGGGCAACAGCCGTGGATTGAATCTGTGGGTCGTATCCGACAACCTGCTCAAGGGAGCGGCATGGAACGCGGTGCAAATCGCCGAGATTATTGCTGCAAATGCGGAGTAAAGTCCCTGAAGCAGGGAGTAAGATGGGGGAAAAACAATGAGTATTTTAGTTCAGAAATTTGGGGGCACCTCGCTGTCTACACCCGAAGCACGTCAACTGGTGTTGGGACATGTCAAGCGGGAGCTGGAACAAAATGTTCAACTGGTTGTCGTTGTGTCGGCCATGGGACGGAAAGGAGAGCCTTATGCCACCGACACGCTGCTTGATTGGGCGGCGTCTAACGGCGACAGTCTTCCTAGACGCGAACGGGATTTACTACTGTGCTGTGGTGAAATCATTTCTGCCGCTACATTATGTAGCCTGATGGAAAATGAAGGTATTCCTGCTACGGTGCTGACTGGGGCACAAGCGGGCTTTATTACGGATAATCAATACGGCAATGCTCGTATTTTGGATATAAAGCCAGACCGTATCGTGGAAGAGCTGAACCAGGGTCGTGTTGTCATTGTGACAGGCTTCCAGGGACAGACTGCAAACGGTGATATGACCACTTTGGGTCGTGGAGGCAGCGATACTTCCGCTACCGCTCTGGGTGCTGCTCTACATGCGGATATGGTAGATATATATACGGATGTGAACGGCATCTTGACCGCCGATCCGCGCATTGTAGAAAATGCAAAGCCGCTTGCCCATGTCAGCTATACGGAGATTTGTAATATGGCTCATCAGGGGGCCAAGGTTATTCACCCCCGTGCCGTTGAAATCGCCATGCAGGCGAATATTCCGGTTCGGGTTCGTTCTACCTTTTCCGAAGGGGAAGGAACGCTGGTTACCCACCCGGAGGGCTTTAAGGACGTACAGGCAGACATCGTTGACCGTTTCGTGACCGGTATTGCGTATGTCGGCAACGTCACACAAATTACCGTAGAATTAAAGCATGGCTCGGAGCATTTGCAATTACAAGTATTCAAATCTATGGCTGAGCATGGAATCAGCGTCGATTTTATTAATGTAACTCCATCCGGGGCAGTTTATACCGTGTTCGATCATGATGGAAGCAAAGCGGTTGAAGTATTGAACGGTCTGGGCCTGGAGCCTAAAATTTTGGCAGGATGCGCTAAAGTATCCGTCATAGGCGGCGGTATCAATGGGGTACCGGGCATTATGGCAACGATTGTGGAGGCGCTGGCAGAATCAGACGTACAGATTCTTCAATCGGCAGATTCCAACACAACAATTTGGGTACTCGTAAAAAAAGAAGATATGGTGCAGGCTGTACGCGCATTGCATAATAAATTTGAACTCCATCAATAGGCGCAATGTCCGTGCTCGGACTTGCAAAAAAGGAGGCAGCATGGTGAACTTCGGCAGACTGATTACCGCAATGGTGACACCTTTTGATCAGCAAGGAGAGATTGACTGGACTGCATTATCCTCGTTGATTGATTATTTAATAGAAGAACAACATGCAGAGTCCCTTGTCGTATCAGGAACGACGGGCGAGTCCCCTACCCTGAGCGATGATGAAAAAATCAAGCTGTTTGCATTTACTGTAGAAAAAGCAGCTGGACGATGTAAAATCATTGCCGGTACTGGCAGCAACAATACACGTCACTCCATTCATCTGACCCGTGCTGCGGAGCAGGCAGGGGTAGACGGTGTTTTGCTAGTAGTGCCTTATTACAATAAACCGAATCAGGAAGGGATGTATCAGCATTTTGAAGGTATTGCAAATTCCACATCCCTTCCAGTCATACTGTATAATGTACCAAGCCGTACCGCAGCCAGCCTGACGGCGGAAACGACGCTGCGTCTCGCGCAAATCCCTAACATTGTGGGAACCAAAGAATGCGCGTCGCTGGCGCAGATCACACAGATTGCAGCCGCAGCTCCGGAAGGATTCTTCATTTATTCGGGGGATGACGCTTCCGGGCTGCCTGCTATGGCTGTAGGTGCTTATGGAATTATCAGCGTGGCAAGTCATGTGGTAGGTGCAGAAATGAAGCAGATGATTGATGCACTTGTAGGGGGACACGCACAGCAGGCAGCAAAATTGCATCAGCAGTTGTTCCCGGTTTTCAAGGGTTTGTTCGGCTGCCCTCATCCGCTGCCTAATCCAGTGGCTGTAAAATATGCGTTGGAGTTACGGAATGTTTCGGTCGGTTCTGTCCGGTTGCCGCTTATTCCTCCGACCGAAGAGGAAGCGGAATTTATTAAGAAGTTATTTGCCCGCTAATCGGCAAAAATGACTTTGAAATGTTAAATGAATATGGAAAAGTATCCTTGTTAAAGGTAGCCGGGAGTAAAAAACCGGAGGATTTGTATAGTCTGACAAGGTACTCCGGCATGAGGGCGTTCTTATAGGGCGCCCTTTTTGTCGTGCCTTTTAACCATGCATAAAGATAATTGAACAGGGAGTATTGGTTTTAGACGGGAGAGGGAAACCTATGCGTAACGAAGAGGATGACTTGTTTTTTCTTATTTTAATCATGTATAATGAGGTCAAGTGACTGGGTGCGGTATTCTTTTGAAAATTAAATAAATAAATCAAGGTACGACGTCCAACTACCATAGGAGGTTTAGATTCATTTGTCTAAAAAAACAAACAACGATAAATTGATGATTTTCGCTTTGGGCGGCGTCGGTGAAATCGGGAAAAATATGTATGTCATTCAATACGGCAATGACATTGTCGTGGTCGATTCGGGTCTGAAATTCCCGGAAGAGGACATGCTTGGTATTGATATCGTTATTCCTGATATTTCCTACCTTACGGAGAACCGCGACAAAGTAAGAGGCATAGTGCTGACTCATGGTCATGAGGACCATATCGGCGGTTTGCCTTACGTGCTGAAACATTTGAACGTACCGGTATACGGTACCAAATTGACGCTGGGACTGGTGGAAAACAAGCTGAAGGAAGCGAATCTGCTTGGCGAAACCAAACGTATTTTGATCAATGCTGATTCCGAAATCAAACTGGGTTCCACGCTGAAAGCAACATTCTTCAGAACTAACCACAGTATTCCGGATTCGGTGGGTGTATGCATTGATACTCCTGAGGGCGCTGTTGTTCATACAGGTGACTTCAAATTTGATCATACTCCAGTTAACGGACAATATGCAGATTTGCAGCGTATGGCTGAAATCGGCACACGTGGCGTACTGGCTCTTTTGTCAGACAGTACCAATGCGGAAAAACCGGGCTTTACTCCATCGGAAAAGAGCGTCGGTATCGTGCTGGAAGACATTTTCCGTAAGTCGAAACAGCGTGTAGTTGTAGCTACTTTTGCTTCCAACGTACACCGTATTCAGCAGGTCATTAATGCTGCGGAATCGACAGGACGCAAAGTGACAGTTATCGGTCGCAGTATGGTTAATGTCGTAGGGATTGCTTCTGATTTAGGCTATTTGGAAATTCCGGATGGAATGCTGATCGAGCCTGAGGAAGTTGGCAAAATGTCAGCGGATCGCGTAGTTATTCTCTCCACAGGTAGTCAAGGCGAACCAATGTCCGCTTTGACAAGAATGGCGCGTTCCACACATCGTAAGGTGGATATTCTGCCTGGAGATTCGGTTATCATTGCTGCTACACCGGTACCGGGTAATGAAAAATATGTCGGTCGCACGATTGATGAACTGTTCCGTTTAGGTGCCAATGTTTATTACAGCGCAGCTTATCCGGGAATTCACGTTTCCGGACACGGAAGCCAGGAAGAACTCAAACTGATGCTGAATCTGATGAAACCTAAATTCTTCTTGCCAATTCATGGTGAGTTCAGAATGCAACGTCGTCATGCCCTCCTTGCCGAATCGGTAGGTGTAGAGCCTGACAACATTTTCATTACGGATATCGGTGAAGTTATTGAAATTCAGAACGGTGGAGCACGCAGAGCTGGTAAGGTTACAGCGGGCAACGTGTTAATCGACGGACTGGGTGTAGGAGATGTAGGGAATATCGTATTACGCGACCGCAAATTGCTGTCACAGGACGGTATTTTGGTTGTTGTTGTCACCCTGAGCAAGCAGGACGGCACGATCAAGTCCGGACCGGATATTATTTCCCGTGGTTTCGTATATGTTCGCGAATCGGAAGGTTTGCTGGATGAAGCGAATCGCATTGTCTCAAGCACATTGCATAAGCTCATGAGCGAGAATGTAAATGAATGGGCTTCCCTTAAAACAAACGTCAAGGATGCGCTGGGTCGCTTCTTGTATGAGCAAACTCGTCGCAGACCGATGATTTTGCCAATTATTATGGAAGTGTGAGTCAATTGAAATTTGCTCGAAAACCTGAATTAAAAACTTAAGTCACAGGCACACAGTCGCCTCTCTTCCCGCAGGAAATATTGGACGGTTTCCGCGGGAGGGGAGGCTTTTTTTGACTTTTCCGGGTGAGGAAATAAGGGAAGCCATGGGGCGGGTATAAAATATTCCATTTCCATCCCATACTATAGGGTGAATACGGGTCACAAAGACGCGTAAAGCGAAAGGAAGATCACCCACATGGAACAATACAGCAACCTATCATCTGGCAGACAGGAAACGGAAGCACCGGATCAACCTATGCCTGAAGTCGGGCAAAGACCCATTTCCCCCGCTATGGAGGCCCTGCAGCAACTGGGACAAACCTCCATGCCCGGAAGCGAATCGAATATTTTTTGTATGACAATTATCGGTCAGATTGAAGGACATCTGATATTGCCACCCCAAAACAAAACGACCAAATACGAGCACATTATTCCCCAACTGGTGGCAGCAGAACAAAACCCCCGTATTGAAGGCTTAATGATACTGCTGAATACAGTAGGCGGGGATGTAGAGGCCGGACTGGCTATTGCTGAAATGATCGCTTCAATGAGTAAACCGACGGTAACGATTGTCATCGGAGGCGGGCATAGCATCGGTGTACCAATCGCTGTCTCTTCCACCTATTCTTATATTGCCGAGAGCGCGACAATGACCATTCACCCGATTCGTATGAACGGCTTGATCATTGGGGTGCCACAAACGTTTGAATATATGGAAAAAATGCAGGAGCGTGTTGTGCGTTTTGTGGTTTCCCACTCGCGTATTACCGAGGAGCGGTTTAAGGAGCTTATGTTTAAAACCGGTGAACTGAATCGGGATATTGGTACCGCGGTTGGAGGAGCCGATGCAGTGAAGTATGGATTAATGGACGCCGTTGGTGGCATCGGAGAAGCGTTGAAACAACTGAACACCATTATTGAATCGCGTCGTCAGCAAAACGGAATTACAGGGGCTCAGCAGCAGGCTCCGTTCGTACCTTTTTCCCCCAATGCTACAGGGAATCCGACTGGAACGCTGCCAAATGAGCATAATGGGGAGTTGCCTCAATGACCTTATATACGGTAATGCCAATGGAAATGGTGTGGGAGGGCATGTGGAAGGAGACGGAGGCGTTCGCGGAGGTTCGGGTTGACGGTCTACTCATGCAGGTACAGCCGCTCGAAAGTCGCAGGGGGATTATCGTCCGATTGCTGGACTGTCCACTGGAAACTTACCTGAATCCGCGTTATGAGCCTGGACAAGTCATTGAATGGTCGTAGAAGGTGTCGAATAGGACGAAAATAGGTCGTTTAATGTCGAAAAAGAACATATGTGCGGATACCCAGTGACGTGGTATAATATTCTTCTGGGGGGTGACCTTGAATGTCCAGAAGAAGGAAAAGGAAAAAGAAAGCCGCGTTTGGCGGAGTTCTGAAATTCGAAATTTACGGCATTGTGCTGATTACATTGGCGGTCATTGCGCTTTCGGGTGAAGCGGCGGTCGGTCGGTCGCTATCCAAGATGTTCGGGCTTGTACTGGGAAAATTTTATTTTGTCATACCCCTGATCGGCATTTATTACGGTCTGATGGTGATGATTCATCGCAAATGGCCGAACCAGTGGAACTCGCGTAAAACGGGATTGCTACTACTGGTATTTGCCTTTACGCTCATGAGCTCTATTTCATCTATGGAGCAGCGTTTGGGGCCGATCAATGCACTTCAACCGGGCGGAGTGATGAGCCAGATACATATAGATATGCGTGAGCAGTTGCTGTCGCCTGACAAGGAAGGCCATACCTCAATGCTGAACAAGGATATTAGCGGGGGGTACATCGGGGCATTGCAGCTCACTGTGCTGTTGTGGCTGTTTGGTCTTACGGGTGCCAAGCTGATTATGATTGTAATGTTTGTGATTTGCTTTATGCTGCTGACCCAGCTATCTTATGTGGATCTGGTGCGAATTGTTCGTACGAAGCTGCTGGCGGCAGGGGGAAGCGTTCGGAAAAAATGGATTGGTAAAGCTACTCCACTTTCGGCATCCGGCAGAGGTACCGGGAATAAAAAAATCAAGTCCGAGTCTATTCCTGCTTATGAGGAAGATATGGATGATGATTTTGATGAAATGCAGCCTCCGGCGCGTAAGCAGCCGATTTTCTTTCAACTGTTTGGCCTGAAAAAATCGGCTGGAGAGGACGAGAATGATCGTTCCGTTCATGCTGACGAGGATGATTATGAAGCTGAGGAAGCACAGCCCTTGTGGAGAAACACCAAGCAAGCAGATGAATTGTCCGATCCTGCTGAAAACTTGGATGAGGGAGCTTCTGTTCCGATAAAAAGGTCACCGATTATTCGGGATTTCTTCGAGCAGGTGAAGCAAGAGGAAAGAAGAACTGAGAATGATTCTGAGGCAACCCTGGCTGGGTCAGAGCAGACGGATTCAACTTTTGATGAGCCGCTGGATGACAACTTTATGGATGCCGCTGTAAATATAGATGCGGACAGTGCGGCAGCAACAGGCCATAATACACTGGACAGTACAAATGGACAGGCCCAAATGAACGCAACGGGGACATCAGGCGAAGAGGTTGAAGCCACAGCTGCTGCCATTCCTGCTCCACCGCCGCCCAAGCCCTACAAGCTCCCGTCGTTCCGTTTGCTTTCCAAACCACAAAACGTGGGCAAAGGTCTTGGGCAAAAGGATTACATGCAAACGGCACGCAAGCTGGAGGCCACATTGGAGAGCTTTGGCGTACGAGCGAAGGTGCTGGAGGTGGTCTGTGGACCTGCGGTGACGCGCTATGAAATCCAGCCGGACATTGGTGTGAAGGTCAGCCGTATTGTGAGTCTGACGGATGACATCGCGCTTGCGCTCGCTGCTAAGGATATTCGTATGGAGGCTCCAATTCCGGGTAAATCGGCTATCGGCATTGAGGTTCCGAACAATGAGGTTTCTATTGTAACGATGCGTGAGGTTATGGAGACGACCATTTTCCAGGAGTCTGTATCCAATTTGTCCATTGCCTTTGGACGTGATATTGCAGGACAGACGATAGTTGGTAATTTGGCCAAGATGCCCCATTTGCTTGTAGCAGGAGCTACCGGTTCGGGTAAATCGGTGTGTATCAACGGTATCATCACGAGTATCTTGTACAAGGCGAAGCCGGATGAGGTTAAATTCCTCATGGTCGATCCTAAAATGGTGGAGTTAAACGTGTACAACGGGATTCCGCATTTGTTGGCACCGGTCGTTACCGATCCGAAGCGCGCTTCACTCGCTTTGAAAAAAATTGTAGTAGAAATGGAAAAGCGTTATGAGTTATTTTCCAAATCAGGAACCCGTAACATTGAAGGGTATAATAATTTGATGAAAGACAATCCTGCTGCGTTCCTGCCTTACATCGTCGTCATTGTGGACGAGTTGGCGGATCTGATGATGGTAGCTGCGGGGGATGTGGAGGATGCAATTGCACGACTGGCCCAAATGGCGCGTGCCGCAGGCATTCATCTTATCATTGCAACGCAGAGACCGTCTGTTGATGTAATTACCGGGGTTATCAAAGCCAATATTCCTTCGCGTATTGCCTTTGGTGTGTCCTCGCAGGTGGATTCCCGTACAATACTGGACATGGGCGGAGCCGAGAAACTGCTTGGACGCGGTGATATGCTGTTCATGCCGATGGGCGCTTCCAAGCCGGTTCGCGTTCAGGGAGCGTTTATGAGCGATCAGGAAGTGGAGAACATCGTTAACTATGTGCGTGAGCAGGGTGAAGCGCAATATGATGAAACGCTTGTACCGGAGGTAGAGGAAGTATCGGCTGATGCCGATGAAATGCTGGATGAGCTGTACGATCAGGCCGTCAACATCATTTTGGAGGCCAAGCAGGCATCTGTATCTCTCCTTCAGCGCCGCATGAGGATCGGCTATACGCGTGCGGCCCGACTGATTGACTCTATGGAGGCTCGTGGAGTTATCGGTCCTTACGAGGGGAGCAAGCCCCGTGAGGTGCTTATTTCAATGGAGCAATATCAGCAAAACAAAGTCAGTTCCTGACCATAGGCTTTACCGGAAATCGCATCCAAAATCGCTGTTTGTAAGTATGGTGTTTGTTTAAATTCGACAACACTATGCGTACAGACAGCGTTTTTTTGCTTTTTTTAGGAATAGGAGCAGTCGAATGAAAGAAGATTAAAAGGGTGAATAGCTTTAAGCAGAGCTTGTCATAATAAACGTAGCTATCCTGTTAATCCCACAAAAGAAAGGTAGAGCGCAGCATATGAAAAAGACAATGGTCTGGATTTGCACGGGTATTCTCGCAGCCTCGGCTATCACGTACACAGGACTTATTGCGAACGTCTCTGCGCAGCATGCAGAGCCGCTGAGCACACAGCAGGAAGTACAAGTAACAGAAACAGAGCCTTCCCAAGCGACATTTAGCACAGAGGCGGTTAATTACGGCTCCTACAGTCAGGATGTATATGAACTGCAATCCCGTTTGAAGCTGCTGGGCTTTTTCGGGGCGGAAGTGGACAGTCATTTTGGCAGCAGTACATTGAAGGCGGTTAAGGGCTTTCAAAAAGAGTTTGGCATTACCCCTGACGGAGTGGTCGGAGCAAAAACAAAGCTAAAGCTGGTGAATGCAACGCCTAATTGGAAACCGACGGAAACTCCTTTACATCGTAAAAATCAGGGTTCCGCTCAGGGACAGACAGCGGACAATAATAAACCGGATCAAAAAGATGAAACGATGGGATCGGCTAACACGATGGGGTTGTCTGACAACGATCTCAAAATTATGGCTAAAACA
>NZ_ASRY01000268.1 GCF_000520815.1 Paenibacillus maysiensis
ATTCTTCCGCATCTCGCCACGGGAGGCGGAGACGATCGACCCGCAGGAGCGCTTGTTCCTGGAGACCTGCTGGGAAGCGGTGGAAGACGCCGGCTACACCCCGAAGACGGTGGTGACGCCAAAAGGGCCGAACAAGCGCCGCAACGTCGGCGTGTTCGTCGGGGTGATGCACAAGGACTATACGCTGATTCAAGCCGAAGCGGTGCGCGACGGACAGCCGCAGCCTTTGTCGCTCAGCTATGCGTCGATCGCGAACCGCGTGTCGTATTTTTGCAATTTTCACGGACCGAGCATGGCGATCGACACCGTCTGCTCGTCTTCGCTAATCGCCGTGCATCTGGCGCTGGAGAGCATCAAGCGCGGTGAGTGTGAAGTGGCGCTGGCCGGCGGGGTGAACCTGTCGCTGCATCCGAACAAGTACATGACGTATGGCATGATGGACATGCATTCCAACGACGGGTACTGCCACACGTTCGGCAAGGGCGGCGACGGGTATGTGTCGGGCGAAGGCATCGGCGCGGTGCTGCTCAAGCCGCTGAGCAAGGCGATTGCGGACAACGACCACATCTATGCAGTGGTCAAAGGAAGCACGACCAACCACGTGGGCGCGGTGAGCGGGATCACCGTCCCGAGCCCGGTGGCCCAAGCGGACATGATTCAGGCATGTTTGGAAAAAACGGGTGTCGATCCGCGCACGATCTCGTATATGGAAGCGCACGGCACCGGGACGTCGCTCGGCGACCCGATCGAGATCCAAGGGCTGGTCAAGGCGTTCCGACACTTCACGCAGGACAAGCAATACTGCTCGATCGGTTCGGTCAAGTCCAACATCGGCCACGGCGAATCGGCGGCCGGCATCAGCGGTCTGCACAAAGTCGCCCTGCAGCTTCATCACAAAAAGCTCGTGCCGTCGCTGCATTCGGTGGAGCTCAACCCGTATATCGATCTGGAAAATTCGCCTTTTTACGTCCAGCACAAGACGGAAGAGTGGCAGCGTCCGACGCTCATCGAAAACGGTGAGCGGGTCGAATACCCGCGCCGTGCCGGGCTGAGCTCGTTCGGGGCGTACGGCTCGAACGCGCACGTGATCTTGGAGGAATACATCCCGCCGCAAGCGGTGACGAGCACGGAAGGGCAGGGTGCCGCGCTGGTTCCTCTGTCTGCGAAGAACAAAGAGCGCCTGGTCGCCTATGCGGGCCGCTTGCTGGCGGCTCTGAACAAGAACGAGGAGGCGCAGCGTCAGAATCCGGTGCGGGTGGCTGTGCAAGCTGTGGAGCCTGTGCAAGCGCAAGGGATGGAACTGCGTTTGGAAGCGGTGATGCGGGAGATGCTCGCGGAGCTGATCCACGTGAAGGCAGACGCGTTGGAAGCGGATGTCGAGTGGAGCGAATATGGCATCGAACCGATTCACCTCGCCCAGCTGAGCGAGCGTCTGCAAGCGGAATTCCAACTGGAGGTCGATCCTAAAGAACTGCTGGAGCAAGAGTCGATCGCGGCGGCGGTGGCCCGCGTGGCAGGGATTGAGGGAGTGGTGCGGGAAACGGCGGCGGCCGGCCTGCATCTAGAGTCTGTCACCCCGGCTGCGGAGGCTCTTCAACGCCTCAACCTGATCGACCTCGCGTACACGCTGCAAGTCGGTCGGGAGGCGATGGAGGAGCGCGTGGCCTTTGTCGTCCGTGACCTCTCGGAGCTGAAGCAAAAGCTCGAAGCGTATCTGGCAGACCCGGACGGGCAGGCGGGCGTGCATCGCAGCTCCGTCAAGCAGAACAAAGAGACGGTTGCGCTCTTCAGCGCAGACGAAGACTCGCGGGAACTCCTGAACCGATGGATCGCCAAAGGCAAGCATGACAAGCTGGCAGACCTCTGGGTCAAAGGCGTGGAGATCGACTGGAATCGCCTCTACCGTCAAGGGCGTCCGCAGCGCATCAGCCTGCCGACCTACCCGTTTGCCAAGGAGCGCTATTGGGTTCCCAAGGCTGCAAACAGAGCGACGGCACAGGTCGCGGCCGAAACGGCGGGCGTGCAGAGCGTGCTTCATCCGCTGCTGCATCAGAACACGTCCGATTTTGCCGAACAGCGTTTCTCGTCGACCTTTACCGGCGAGGAGTTCTTCCTGAACGATCATCGGGTGCAGGGCAATCGCGTCCTGCCGGGCGTGGCTTATCTGGAGATGGCGCGGGCCGCAGTCGAGCATGCAGCCGGCGGGCTGGTCGAAGGGCCGAGCGAGGTGCAACTGCAGAATGTCGCATGGGTTCGCCCGATCACGGTAGGAGAGCAGCCTGTGCAGGTGCACATCGGACTGTTCCCGGAAGAGAACGGCGAGG
>NZ_ASRY01000269.1 GCF_000520815.1 Paenibacillus maysiensis
GTAATTACAATGACGGGCCGGCGTTGTTCCGCTGTGCTTCTGTCCATTCCAGCAGCTCCTTCAGCATAATGCTGTAGTGAGGAACATCGTAGAGCAGATCGGCCCGGGTAGAACGAAGTGTCCGGTCTTGCACCGGCTCATCCTTCGGCACGATCCGAATATCCTCCCTCTTCCAGATGACCTTGAACAACAGCAACAGATCATACTTGCTGATCGGTTCAGGATGAACCAGATGAACGAGTCCATCCAGCGGCTCATTCATCAACACCCGTATTGCCTTAGCCAGCTCCAGCGTTGTAACCCCGTTCCAAAAGACGCGGCGATACCCGTCAACGTCCCCGCTCTGCTGCAAGAACCAGTTCAGCAGACCAATGCCCCCCGGCCGGATTTCCGGGCCGATAATGGAGGTGCGAATCGTCAGATGCCCCGGCGCCTTCACTTCTCCGAGTATTTTCGTCAATGCATAGGCGCTTGTCCCGTCAGGCTGATCCGTCTCTTGATATAGACCTGGCACCCGCTTTCCTTCAAATACGCAGTCCGTGCTGATATGAATGAAACGGGCGCCGATGCTATCCGCCGTCCGCTGGAGAAGGTGCGGCAGCAGACCGTTAATTTGATATGCTGTAACCTGATCCTCTCCGGCATACTGGTTCAGCACACCCACCGCGTTAATAATGATGTCAGGCCGCACGCTCCGCACCAGCTGCTCCACCATAAAACTGTCGTTCGCATCCAGCAGCAGGCCACCTTTATTCTTGGGATCACGTGTGGTGTAAAACACGTTATATCCGTCCTGCTTTTGAAAGTAATCGACCAGCACATGGCCTGCCATGCCGTTACCGCCCAAAATAAGAAGCTTCATTTAATGAACCCCCCGCTCTGGAGAATGCTTCGTATCTCCTCTTTGGACATCAGATTGAACTCCGAGCTAAAGCTGCTGAACGACACTGGAGGGCATTGCTTGTAGCGATCTTTTAGTTGAGGGATATTCAACGTTGGCAGAATGATCAAATATTGCTCGTCGTACACGACCGTCGTCAGACTTTCAAAGTCGCTCATCAAAATCTCATGAATTTTCTCGCCGGGACGGACACCTTTTTCTACAATTTCTACATTCTCCACGCCCGAATCCTCGATGAGCACCTCTGCCAAATCCACAATGCGACAGGTTGGCATGGTCATGATAAATATTTCGCCGCCGACACTTTCTACCGAAGCTTTGAACAGGAGGCTGATGGCATCACGCAGGGTCAGGAAAAAGCGAGTCATGTTCATATCTGTGATCGAAACGGTACCCTTTTGGCGAATCTGGCTCTGAAAAAGATGCACCACACTTCCGTTCGTCCCCAATACATTGCCGCCACGCACCGTAACGAACTGCGTATCGCTGTTCAGCAAATTGGCGTAGACAATCAGCTTTTCACCAATCGCCTTGGTCATCCCGTAAAAATTAGATGGGTTCGCGGCCTTGTCAGTCGATATATAAATGACTTTCTTTACCTGATTAGCGACAGCGGCTTCGATCACATTTTGGGTGCCTACCACATTCGTTTTGAGCGCTTCATAGGGCTGATCTTCACAGACAGGTACGTGCTTGAGAGCCGCCAAATGGAATATATAGTCCACACCCTGACAGGCGGTCAACAATGCATCCTTATCCCGAATATCCCCGATGCAGAAGCTAAGTCGTTCATCCTCAAACTGTCTGTTCATCGCAACCTGACTTGATTCTCCGCGCGAAAAGATAATGACCTCTTTGGGGTTACGCGGCAGTAACTGGGCAACCAGCTCATGCCCCCAGGAGCCGGTACCGCCGGTAACCAAGATACGTTGGTTTTCAAACATGCCGTTTCCCTCCAAGCAGAAATTTGACTACCTTATCAGACACATCCTGAGCCAGATATCCTGCGGGACACTGCCACTTATGCTTCATCCCGGTCATTAAGGCCACCGCGTTCGCTATGACCTCTCCATCCAGTCCGGAAACGATATTGCTGCCGCAATCTACGGTTTCTGGCCGTTCCGTCGTCCGGCGCATCGTGACCGTCGGCACACCCATGACGCAGCATTCCTCCTGCACGGTGCCGCTGTCCGTCAAAGCGCAGCGGGCATGCCGCTCCAGCAGTACGAAGTCAAAAAAACCGAACGGTTCGTGGAACTCCACCAGCGGATCAAGCTGGATCGGCGGATAGCTCGCGATACGAGCGGCAGTGCGGGGATGAATACTGCAAATGACCCGCTGCCCGGACTGCTGCGCTACCCGATTCAGGCCATCCAGAATAGCCAGCAAATGCGGCGGATGGTCGACATTTTCGGCTCTGTGGGCGGTCACCAGGAAATATTGCCCCGGCGACAGTCCCAGCTTTTTCAAAATGTCGCTGCCGGACACCTCTTTCTCGTAATGTTGCATCACTTCGTAAATCGGGTTTCCAGTCAATATAATTCGTTGGCTCGGGAAGCCTTCACGTATTAGATGCTGCTTGCTTTGCTCCGTATACGGCATATTAATCGTAGAAATCGCGTCAATGACACGGCGATTCTTTTCCTCCGGTACATCCAGATCGTAGCAGCGGTTACCCGCCTCCATGTGCACGACCGGGTAGCCCATACGTTCCGCGAGCAAGGCGCACAGGGCGCTGTTCGTATCACCGAGCAGCAGCACATGATCCGGGCGCTCCTTGTTTAAAATATCCTCCATCTGCGAGTACATGGCAGACAGCTGTTTCCCCAGCGTCCCCGCCTTCTCCTGAAGCACATAATCCGGGGCACGCAGCCCCAGTTCGCGGAAGAATTGCCCGCTCAGGCTTTCCGTGTAATTTTGGCCCGTATGCACAAGCACATGCTGATCCGTATGGCGATCCAGCTTCGGAATGATCAGGCTGAGCCGTATAATTTCCGGTCTTGTGCCGAGCACGGTCAATATTTTCATCGTGTTGGAACCCACCTTTGCTGTCGTTGTTTTCCAGCAGACTGTCTGTGCTCCAGTTAAACGTTCACCTCAACGGTCCGGCGTGCTTTCACCCGGACCGTTGTCTTTTGTGGCGTCCAGCCTTGAGCGCTAGTCGCTTCCGCTTGTACGGATGCAGATGCCTCGACGACACAGGCTTGAGCTTGAGTTTTCGTTTGAGCTTCCGCTTCAACCTTAGCTTCTGTCTGGACTTGGATTTCGGCAGAAGCCTTGACGGAAACCAGCGAATGCGATGGCTCCTGCTGCCGGTGTTGCTCTTACCCTTGCGCTTGCGATTGCGCGGTCTGATATGCTTGCGTCTCGCCCGAATGCCACGCTTGCCGTGATGCAGGTCTGCCTGTGGCTCCGGCTGTGGCTCTGGTACAGGAGCGGGTGGCTGTGGCAAGCCCGGAATGGCCGCATACTCGATAGGTGGCAGACTGAGCACAGACAGTTGACACACCACCGATTCGGGAAATTCCCGAATCGTGCTGGTATATGCCTCCGGTATAGCGGTGACCTGACGCAGCCCTTCTCCCTCCCGCGTCCATACCGGACCACCCGGCTGCTGAATCAGCGGAAACCACTGCGGATAATGAAACACCCATTGGCTGACCATGACGTGCAGGTTGTTTTGATAGGAATCAGGTCCGTATACACGTGTAGCCGCGCTGTGGTTCCATACACCAATCCGTTCCACTTCCTGGGGATGATTGAGCAGATAGCCCACTTTTTCCGCCAGCATATCGCTGTTTCCCGGCTCTACCAAAAACTCTGTATTTCCGGTCGCCTCCATCAGCTCCACAAGTCCGCCCTGCGCAAAGGCCACCACGGGCTTGCCGTAAACCAGACCCTCCAGGGCCGTCATACCAAAGCCTTCCTCCACCATACTGGGGATCACAACGATATCCATTGCGCTATAGGCGGTGGATACAGATTCCTCAAATGAGCTGAACTGGAAGCGGCGGCTGTATCGGGATTGGCGGATTAAAGAAACGCATTTCACGTAATATTCCGAGTCCACCGAGCTGCCGATGATCCAGAAGCGGCAGCTCGAATTCGTTTCACACAGCTTCAGGGCCATTTGAATAAAAGGCAACAGTCCTTTGGCTTCGTAGATAAAGGAAGAAATATAACCAATACAAATATGTGATTCCTTCAACCCCAGCTTTTCACGTTTGCGTCTCCGTTGCAGCACATGCTCTTTGTGCGGCGGCATATCCATATCCCGACAAGGAGACAACACCGTATGCGGCCGTGTCAGCCCCGCCCCGTGCAAAGGCCGCAAGACAGCTTGCGAAATGCCGATGACCCATCGGCTGTAGCGCTCAATGATGGAGACCGAGACAGGTGTATGCTCACTCTGGTTAATAACTTCGGTTATTTTCCAGACCACCGGAATATTCAACTCATGGGAAGCCATCGCAGGCATGACGTTCACACAGGTATTGACCAGCACCACATCTGGACGCGCTTGCTGTAGCAACTGGAGCAACGGTGCGTACGAAGCATGGTTTCGCAAATTCTCCGCATCTTGCGCCAATCCCTCATACGGGGTATACATGCCGTGCAGCATGGGCAGGTTCTGAATTTGGACGGTAATCCCGCGCTTGCGGGCAATCGTGGTCAGCCGCCCTTCACCGGGCGTCACCAGAATGCAGTCGAAGTACGTACGAATGTCTACACAAAATTGCAATAACAGCTTCTCCGCTCCCGTAATGCTGCGGACATTGCTGACATGGCTGAATAGCATCATTTTCGGTTTGATCGGAGTTCACCTCCTTTAAAATAACGACCATCGGACGTATGAACCGAATTAAGGAAATACGACCGACAGCAGCTGGTCAATCCGGTGACCGTACGTATGCTCACGCAAGGTCCGTTCCAGAGCACGCAGGGCAATCTCACGGCGTTCCTTTTCGTGTGTCAAATAAAACTCGATCTTCTCCAGCAGCTCCTGCTGGGAACTGTACGTCTCGATCTCTTCTCCCGGCTTGTAAAAACGAGCCAAATCATCCCGTGTGTCGGTGAGCTGCAAGGTGCCGCTGGCAGAAATTTCGAACGTGCGCGGATTCGGCGACGCCCCCGGAATTTTCAGGGCATTGTTATTCACCGAATCATCCTGATGTGAGCGATGAAGATTAATGACAATTTTGCTGCCGTTATACGTATCATTCGTCTCGACCGGAGACATCCAGCGGCCCAGCTCGATTTTATCGCCGTACGATTGATAATCTGGGAGGCGATCCCACCAGATTCCGTTGATTTTAATATTACGGGCCATAAGCTGCGGCATAATCGGATTAAAGAAATAGATGCGATTCCAGTAGGCCGAGCCGGTAAACCCGATTTCACGCCGTACGGAAGCGGGAGAGCTAAGCGGGAAATATTGAGTCAGAAACGCCGCAAAGGGCAAGTAATGTACAGATGAGCAGCCGAGCTGACGGTACATTTCGATGCAGTTCAGCTCCAGCGTGAACACATGGTCATAATGCGTAACAATTTTGGTCGTCGTGTCCGTATAATAGGGATCATCCGTTAGCCAGATCGCGGTTGGAATGCCCAACTGACCTACCGCTTTCACCTGCTCCAGCGGAAGATCCATCCCATCCAGCGCCAGCATCAGATTCGGACGGAGTTGAGCAGCAATATCACCTACTGGCTGACGTGGATCAGTTACGGTAACCTGAGCCGTCATACTTTGCAACGTGGTAATCACCGCTTCATCCAGTGGAGAATAGGGAAGACCTTTGCCCGAGACTACATACAGCACATGGATTTGCCGAAAAGGGAAAACCGCCTTCGTACGGGCAAGAATCGCATTGGCGCGTCCGCGCAAATAGCCTTCGTCGTAGCCGTCATTGGTTCCCGCAGCTCTCCCCTTTTCCCAGGAGGTTGTGGCCGGGTCCAACGGTCCTGTCGTAGATATCGTCATCACTTTCACTCCTCACTATTTATGGTGTTTACTTTAGGCCATCGCCTTGTCCAGCAATTCTTCCATACGATTCGAGTACATATGCTTTTGCATGGTCGTGTGCAGTGCGCGCCAGGCCACGCGTTCACGTTCCCAGTCATGCTTGAGATAGTAGTCCAGCTTGACCTGCAGCTCCTCTGC
Source organism: Paenibacillus maysiensis (assembly GCF_000520815.1). Lineage (GTDB taxonomy): Bacteria > Bacillota > Bacilli > Paenibacillales > Paenibacillaceae > Paenibacillus > Paenibacillus maysiensis. Next base: position 6,063 of record NZ_ASRY01000269.1, read on the forward strand.
TCCACCAAAGGTTTCAATGTCATAGCCTGGTCGGAAATAGCGGTTCAGATCCTTCCGAATGTCCGTCATCTGGAGCGTGCCGCAGGCAGCAATTTCGTAGGTCCGGGGATTAATGGACTCCGCGGATAGCTGATGCGTATTCCGGTTATCCAGTCCAGAATCTGTTGGGCGGTGTATATTGATGACAATTTTGGAGCCGTTATAATATTTGGCTGTTTCCTCCGGCTCCATAAAACCCGGACGGATAAAGCGTTCCAGCACATCCCGTCGGGTCAGCCGATCCCAGTGCCCACCTACGATCAGCACTCTTTTGTCCGCCAAGAAGGGAGCGAGGTGGTCAAACAGCTTCACACGGTTCCAGAAGGCATTTCCAATGAAGCAAATATCATGCTGATGCTCCCGCTCTACCCGCCGGGGATAAAAGATACGGGCTGACGCAGCAAGCGGCAAATAGTGTACCCTCGTTACTCCCTGATCGCGATAAAACGGCAGGCAAGAAATTTCGTGCGTAAATACGACATCGTAGGATAGACTGATCAACGCCGTATCCTCCGTAAAGTAAGGATCATCTACAAACCATATGGCCGTCCGAATGCCCAGGGCTCGTATTTGCTGCACCTGCTCCAAATGATCCGCCGGAAAAACATGCAGCCCGTTCATGACCAGTACGAGGTCTGGACGGTGAGCCTCAGCGTCAGCCAGCATCGTGGCAGGAGTACCGATGGCGCATGAGCTGCATATTTGGCTTAATGCCTCTTGAACACCTGTGTCTATAGCTGCGAAACCTTGCGGAATATACAACACTTTCAACTGGCGAACAGCAGGCTGTATTGCCACGACCTGTGACAGAGCAGCCGTGCAACCGCCCATTCTGCGTCCTTCCCGATAGCCGCATCGGTATGCTTCGCGTTCATTTCCGCTTCGTTGATCGTTCACATCCTTCACCCTGTCCTGTTGTAGGATAAACTTCTGTCACTCCTAAACTATATGCGGAGGGGTCAAACGCATCATGGACGACTGCCACTGCCCGGACAAAATTGGCGTTTGCCCGTCCAACTGCCGAACCGCAAACAACCCCGAAGCTACTAGCTTCGGGGGATGAGCAGTAATAGATAATTTGCACAGTTTACTGAGCCTTGTAAGCGACCTGGTGGCCATCTTCATAACCTTTGGCAAAGCCTGAATTGAAACCCTCGTTGTAAGCTGCATCATATCCCTGTTGAAATGCCTGCGGATCATGCTCCAGTACAACAGGCTCGGGCTGTGGATTCTCCGCAGCAGGGGCTGCCGCCGGGGTGGGCTGAGGTTTTTTCTGCCGACGCCGATGAGGACGACTTCTGCGGGCGGAGTGAAGCCCTCTTTTACGCCGTCTTAAAGCAAGCAGACGTTTTCTTCTCAGCTTTAATCTTCGGATGCTCGAACGCCGGGTGCTTTTGCGTCTTTTGCGGGCTTTTCCCCGCGTGACGCGTTCCCACCTTATTCTCATTTTCATTCCTCCTTAGTTTCCTCGTCGTTGTTTCGTTTTTGGAACAGGTAGCTGGAGCCACGGCTGAGTCGGTTTTCCATACACCTGCCGTCTTAAGGGGATGCCCGCCAACATCTGCGTGATTTCCCCCTGGTAGTTGCTGAGCATACGAATGGTTTCCACCAGACGGGTAGCGGACATATCTGCATGGGGCGTCAAGTCCGCAAGACTGCTCAGCATCCGGGCAACGGCGTGCTGGCTGGTAGCAATGGACTCCATCATATCCAGCTTGATCTCACGTTCGCGCCTCATGCTCATTAGCTCATATCCCCCGGTCCCATTCCTCCCATCATCCCTTCCATTCCGCCACCTTGCTGCTCATCCTGATCCAGTAATGCCTTGAGATTACTGCACAGTCCGGTTTGAAGCCGGGTTAAACCCTCCAGCATTTCCACCATCTGCTCATGAATTTCCAAAGGCCGTCCCAATTGTTCTTCATCCGTGTCAAATGCGCGAGGCTCCAGATGGTTCAGCGTCCAATTACGCATTTTTTCGGCTTCTACCGCCTTGGCCTCCAGGATCATGGACACATTCCATTGCATTTTGGAAGCTGCGTCCAGCATATGAATCATTGCCTTTTCCCTACTCATGTGTTCACTCCCTGCCCTCGGTTGGTACGTTACTCTTCGTCCGGGTATGCTGTCTCTTTCACGACACGAACGAGCATTTCAGCCATTGCTTCCTGAAGATCGGCAATACCGTTCAAGTAGGCAACAATGCTTTTGTTTACTTGTCCCGAGCTGTCGAGAATGCCCGGAATTCCATCAAAACGCGGCTCTTCGTCCGGCAGTTCATGTATGATCTGCGACATGCGCACGACCACCTGCCGTTCCGCATCCAACAGCCTTGACATCTGCTGCTGCGAATGCGAAATATGGATCAGCAAATCATCTACCTGGTTATGCATAAGCCCCTCCTTTATGTGCTCCGCCGTGCGGAACGCACGAATTGCCTACGGGCTTTCCGCTACTACAGCGTATGCCGCAACGAGTAGTCGGTTCCGCCTAAAAGCGCCTATTCCGAGCATTACAAATGCCCGTGCAGCACAGGTGGCGCAATAATGGGCTGCTCCTCCACCAAATCCGCCAAATCTCCGGGGGACACCAACCGAATCCGGTAATCAGCCGCCAGCCAGCTCATGGCCGCATAGGGGGTAAGGAACGGCCTTTTCCAGCCGTTCCCGATCTGATACAGTTGCCCGCCTTCCGCATAAAGGACCTGAATCCATCGCATGCGTTGAGCCGGGATATTAAGTGTAGGCAGCGTGGACATGTTCTCCAGTTCCGGGGCTGCCAGCACAGGTGCATACTCGCCGGGAATATGCACAGCTTCCACATTTTGCAGAACACCTGGCTGTGCAGTTACGGGTGCATCTGCGACATCGGAAATCGTCACCTCCGGCTTCGGTACCAGCGGAAGGGCCAGCAGATCAAGCTGGGATACCCTGACCGGGGCAACGTCCTCACCTCCCACACCACTGACTCCATGCAGAAGGCGTCTTCTCCCCGGCTCCAGCCGATATATTGCACCAGACGGTCCCTTAACGAGTGCTCCAACGGGATAAAAGATTGCCGCCGACCCGTGTCGGGCCTTGGTTGGCGGTATCGGGCTGTCCGGCTCTGCTGTGCCGAATTTCAGGCTGTGGAGCAGCTTATCCGTATCCCCCCACTTTTGGACAAAAAAGGATCGGTTCCGACTGCCTTCCTCCGTCAAACCGCCTTCTCCGGTCGTCTGGGGAGAGGCATAAGCCGTATCCCGATCACTTTCCGTGCAATGGATAAAAGCATCTCCCGCAATGGCCAGACGTGTCCCCAACAAGCGTACACGCAGCAGCCAATCTGCATCTGCTTCCTGACCGCTGTGGCAGCCTTCGTCCCAGTACCCCGTCTTTTCCAGCGTCTCTCTGCGCAGCAGTAAACAAAATCCGGCCAGGCTTTTGGTTTCCCGCCATGCGGCCGGATTGGAAACATTATGAGACATGGCGAAAAGACGTGCTTCATGTTCGTTCGTATAAGGTACCTCAATCTGTTGCTCTCCGAACGGACCGTTCGTTACAGGTCCGACGACACCGATATGTGGATCACTGTGCAAGCACTCCAGCAGTCGATCCAGCCAGTCTGGCGTTACCAGCGCATTGGGGTCCAGCACCACAATCGTCGTGCCTTTCGCCATCATCAGTCCCTGATTCAAGCTACCTGTCAAATGGATATCCTTTTGGAGTAGCGCGTAACGCACAGCGATGCTTTTACGCAGCAGATAGGTGCGTGTTCCGTCCGTTGAGCCGCAATCCACCACGATGATTTCATGCGGCTGGCTTGTATTTTCCTCAATACGATCAATACAGGTGCGAAGCCGATGAAGCTGATTATAGGACGGAATGATAATACTGACGCCTTCAAAGACCTTGCCGAACGAAGCCTGGCCCAATCTGCTGCCCTGCTCCCGACCTCTTTTATACCCCGCCCAATAGCCTTTCTTACTGAGCCGCTTGCTGTGTTTCCTTTTTATACTCAGGCGTTTCATGCCGTTCACTCCTCCGGGTGGCATTATGCCCATAATATATGCCTGGCCCGGCCGGAAGGTGTATCGCTGAGATCAGGGCAGAAGCCCTTTCATTTTCACCCCGGCTTCCTGAAGGGAATCGAAGGTCCCTGCATCGCTCCAATACCGCCGCAAAATGTCGTATTCAAGCTTGCCTTCAGCCGCATAACAGTTGTTTACATCCGTGATTTCAAGCTCACCACGCGCCGAAGGCGTAATTTGCCGGATCTTATCGAACACGGCGGTATCGTACATGTAAATGCCGGTTACACAATATCTGGACTGGGGATGCTGCGGCTTTTCTTCAATCCGCGCTATGCTCTCCGGCCGCTCGGGATCAAACACAGGTACTCCGTAGCGGTGGGCATCTGCCACCTTTTTTAACAATACTCTGGCGCTCCCCGGAGGCTGCTGCCCGAACCGTTCAATAACAGGTCCCAGATCTTCCTTGAACAAATTATCACCCAGCAAAACAGTGAATTTTTCTCCTGGCTCCATGTAGCTTTTCGCCAGTTCGAGCGCTTCTGCAATGCCGCCCGCCTTTTCCTGAATCCGGTACGTCAGTTGGACACCATAATTGCTGCCGCTGCCCAGAAAATCGGTGTACAGCCCGGCCGATTGTTTGCCAATAATAAGAAGCATATCGGTAATCCCCGCCTGTCGCAGTCTTTCGATGCCATACACAATCATGGGATACTTGCCGACCGGAAGCAGATGCTTGTTGAGTAATGAAGTCAACGGATGAAGGCGCGATCCGGTTCCTCCTGCGAGAATAACCCCTTTCATATCTTCCTTCCTCCTTCGAAAGCATGTTCGGTGCCTAAAGCTCCGCTATTTCCAGTCTCAATAAACGCTCTGGGGTCTATGTTCCATTTGTCCATAAACAAACGATGATTCCGCTCAATCAACTCTTCGACCCAGGCAGATTCCGAGCGTGAAAAGCTCGCACTCCCCTGGTGATAGACAAAACAGTCACTGCACATCAACAGTTTGTAGCCATGTACTCGTGCGCGCAGACAATAATCGTCATCCTCATAATGCCCGGGGTTAAACCGTTCATCCAGTAATCCGATCCGTTCCATCAGCTCACGCCGGAACATCAGACAAAACCCGACCAGCCGCTTGACCTCCTGCCATCTGGACGGATTACTTGCATTATTCTGCTCTGCAAACTGGAGACAGCTATCCAAATCCCCTGCTAATCCGTCAATCTGCTGAGTACCGCTAGCATAATTCGTCACTGGTCCCACCAGTCCCACTGTGCTTTGGCTCCGCAATGCAACCAGCATATTGGATAACCATCCCCGTGTAACCGTCACATCATTATTCAAAATGACGAGCTGATCACCCGAAGCCAGCCGAAGCCCTTGATTACAAGCTGCCGGAAAACCTTGGTTTTTGGGGAGACGGATACTAATCAGCCGTTCAGCTTCACAAAAATCATCCGTTCCGTCATTTGAAGCGTTGTCCGCAACAATAATTTCATAAGGCACATCTGCTGTATGTGTCCGAATCGCCTCAATACACGGCTTGAGCAGGTGCAGACCGTTATAGGTCGGAATAATAATGCTCGTCAGACTCATCGTGCATTCCTCCCTTTGGCGACGTCGGCCCGCGCTGGAACAGGTCCGAGTGGGGAAGCTCCAGCTACCTGAAACACCGCAGCCAGTGCCTCCGCATGATCGCCGACGATCAGTTGCTCCATGACATTCCCTTTGCCGATATTGAAAGCCCGCTTGCGGTTTGTTCCAATGACGTCGACGGCATGTACTGCCGTCACCTTCATACCGTGCAGCACCGCCATAGCATGGGCTTTCGGCGGAATAGCGAGCATGGCTGTACCGAGTAGTTCCAGCGAACGTCGTGATAACGCGTGCGGTACAGCGGTCAAGGAGCTTGCTCCCAGATCCGGCCTGCGCAGCACGCAGTTCAGGAACCCTTTGCACCGGGTCACGCTGTCCTGCCTAAAGTAAGGTGGCAAATGTCTGCTCAGATCATTAAGCGCCACATCCGATCCTTGATCCACTGCGTTGAGGAAAGGCAGCAAATCAGCCGCAGGAATCGGAAGATCCCCGTCCACAAACAGCACGATATCAGCCTGCGTTATACGTGCGCCTACCGCCCGTCCGACATCATGCCCGAGCCGATCCGGCACGCTGACGAGGGTCACACCCGGATGATGCTTCGCTACTATAGAACGTGTGCCGTCCGTGCAACCGTTCAATACGACGATGATGTCCGTAAGCGGCAGCTTTTCCAGCTCGCTCAGCACCCCTCCAATCGTAGATTCCTCGTTGCAGGCGCTGACCACTGCGGCGGCCGTCCCCCGCAGCAGGGTATCTCCGGGCAATGCCCGTACCTCCGTAGGATTCACGTCGGACATTTTCCCACGTCGGGGCGCGGGTTTCCTCACCCTGCGGCTGTCCATCGCTGTCGTTGTTCCATGTCTTCGCTGAGCACGTCGTATGCCCCGACTTCGGTCATCACGCCTCACTTTGCGATACGCTCTGCTCACGGCTTCACCTCGTCTCTGATCCGTTTGCGCTTCAAATCCGTATACCCTGCACGCGTCCCCAGATGTGATGTAAGCCAGGCAATCGCGTCCAGATGATCCTGTACAACCACATCCACAAGCGGGTCCCTACCGTTCATTTTTTTGCGGGTCGCATTCACTTTACCCACAGCTATTTCACGAACAGTCACCACCCGCAAGCCGGAAGCGATCGACATGGCCTGAAATAACGGAGGTTTCTCCAAGGGCTTTAGACCTATATTATTCAGGGCCTTTCGACTTATGGCATGCGGGATTCCCGTCATGGACGCCCCTCCTAAATCAGCACGATTCGACAAAATATTCAATACATGCTTTGCTTCAACCACAGGATGCACCGACGTACGCTCTACCGGCCCATGGTAATCATTCAGTGCAACATCCGCTCCAGCACATACGGCCTGTATGAATGGCTTGAGTCTGACGCAGGGAATGACGATATCACCATCCAGAAAAAGCAGTACCTGCCCGGAAGCCGCTTCCGCTCCGACTCGGCGGCCAATATCATGCCCCAATGGCTGCGGGAAGGAAAGCACGCGCGCACCCGCTGCTTTTGCCGCCTTGGCTGTCCTGTCGCTTGATCCGTTCTCGACCACGATGACCTCGGTATGTGGATGAACACGGCGTGCCTCACGGACTACAGCCCGGATCGTTTTTTGCTCATTCATCGCCGGAATGATGACGGATACGAGCAATTTTCCCGCCGAAGACGAACCGGGTGGCCGTTCTTCACCTGTTTGTACTTCTGCTTCTGTACCTGGTCCCCTCCTTGTTACAGGGGTTGGGGTGATATGCACGGATGGCGTTCGTACAGGCAGCCACACCTTCGGGTAGGGGTCATGCGTATTGGAATGCCGCCTGCGATTGGCCTTGAATCCATATCTTGCCTGCTTCCTCATGCTCCCACCTCACCTCCCTTGCTGCTGTATGGATAGACAGCATAATTAGGACAGTTCAACATAACCTATGCGCTCTAAAACCCGTGTGTAACGGCAAGCGTGGAGTCTTTTCGACATTGCATTTTACGACTTTATTTGACATTTATTATTAATCCTATTAAATAAAAATTAGTTTTTAGGGTCTAAAGAATCATTTTGGATAAATTTGTGACATACATCTTCTCGTCCGTCATTCTCTGTGCTAATATCAGAGCCAGATGATGGGAGTTCAAAAAATCAACATTGGTTTTTTTTGCATAAGACAACTTTTTTCCATTATCCGCCTTTATTCCACTTTTACTGATACGACAGGAAAGGAGGAGTTTGTCACCTTTTCAGACTGTAAGCTTCACATGCAGTACCCTCTTTTCACGCACGCTTCATGAAAGACACTTCGTTTTTTCTTCTTCACGTTCCATTTCTTCATGTTCCAGACGACAACACGACCAACATAAACGGCACAATGCCTATTTCTTAACAGGATGGTCTTCATCCTGACATTAACCGGGGAGAGTGAATTTTAAATGAAAAAAGTATGGGTTTCGCTTCTTGGAGGAGCTATGTTATTAGGGTCGGTAGCGTCTGGTGCATCTGCGGAAAGTTCCGTTTCAGAGCCAAGTCAGCTTACACCAACCTTCCACACCGAGCGATGGAAGGCCCCTTCATCGGTGTCGGGTGACGACATTGTATGGAGTTATTTGAATCGACAAAAGAAAACGTTGCTAGGTACGGACAGCACCAGTGTCCGTGATCAATTTCGCATCACTGATCGTACAAGCGACAAATCCGGTGTAAGTCATTATCGGCTGAAACAGTATGTGAACGGGATTCCCGTATATGGAGCTGAACAGACGATTCATGTGGGCAAATCTGGTGAAGTCACCTCCTATCTGGGGGCCGTGATTACTGAGGATCAGCAGCAAGAAGCTACGGAAGGTACAACTCCGAAAATCAGTGCTACCGAGGCCGTATATACCGCTTATGAAGAAGCAGCTACACGGATTCAAGCCCTCCCTTCCTCCGACGATACAATCTCTACAGATGCTGAAAAGCAAAGCAGTGTAAGTAAAGACACTTACGCGGAAGCTGCTAACAATGAACAAACTACCTCTATTGATAAGGACAAGCTAAGTCTTGAAAAAGCTGCAGATTTGAAGGACAGTAAAATTGAAGCTGTAGAAGCACAAAGTTCCATTGCCAAAGTTGCTAATCTGCAGCCTGAAGTAGATCCTAAAGCGGAGCTGTACTTCTATCCTAATGGGGATAACGTGCAACTGGTTTATGTGACAGAAGTCAATATTTTAGAGCCTGCGCCACTGCGTACTCGCTACATCATTGATGCCAATGATGGCAAAATCGTATTCCAGTATGACATCATTAATGAAGCGACAGGCACAGGTAAAGGCGTGCTGGGTGATACCAAGTCGTTCACCACTACCGCTTCCGGCAGTAGCTATCAGTTAAGAGATACAACTCGCGGGAACGGTATCGTGACCTACACGGCCTCCAACCGTCAGACCATTCCAGGTACGCTCCTGGCGGATGCCGATAACGTATGGAATGATCCGGCCGGAGTGGATGCCCATGCGTATGCCGCGAAAACGTATGACTATTATAAAGACAAATTCGGGCGCAACAGTATTGACGGACGTGGCCTGCAACTCCGTTCGACGGTCCATTACGGTAGCCGCTACAACAACACC